>CAZJJK010000023.1:0-34604 GCA_964546285.1 uncultured Treponema sp.
TTCAACAGAATTGGCAGCAGTTAGTATTTGTCTCCGTTTTTAACCGTATTCCCATTTTTAGGCAGATCCAATTTAACATCCAGTCCCGCCATCGCTTTTGACGCTAATCGGACGCCGCTGGCCTTTAAGCCTTTTACGATATAATCCTGAGCCTTAAAGCTTTCCTTTGTAAGTTTCATCCTCGGTTTCGGAACATACCGTACAACGAAAGTGAATTTTTCACGGGCGTCGATATGAAGCAGTTCACTCCCTTCTGGCAGCAAACTATATTCTTTATTGATAATCCAGCCCTCCACCCGACACCGTTTGATATAGGGATAAGCGCTCGTTTTGTCCTTATAGAGGACGGTAAAAACCGTTTTGGACAATTCATCCTTATCCGCGACGCCGCACCACCATACGCCTTTTCCAACAAAGGCCTTATCGGGAACATCAATGACGGAGAAGCTGCCTTCTGCCCTAAGGACTAACACACGGTCAAAAGGCGAAACCATCGCGACCAAATCACCCCCAGCGATCGTTGTTCCGAGATAACCGAATTCGGGATCATAGCGAAGAGCGATATCGGATTTAACGACTTCCTTAGCAGCTATTTTGTCAAACTTGCCAACCTTAGTGCGCCTAACGCCCTTATTTAAATCCGGGTCAGCCTTGACACGCTGAATTATGCCATCCAGATAGCTGAGCGCGTATGCGTTTATGTTTTTTAGAAGCGATGCTATTTCTTTAAGCCGCGCTTCCATCTCCTTCATGTCGGCGCGAGCTTTATTTATATCATACAATGAAATACGTCTGATGGGTATTTTTAATAAACGGTCAACATCTTCCGGTTTTACGCCGCTAGGACCTATTTCGGCTAAAAATGGCGTAAAACCATCAATCACCGCTGTCACGACCGTCTCAGCGCTTTTCATTGTTTCTATTCTTTTGTAAATCCTTTCTTCGATAAAAATACGTTCCAGCGTCCTTTGACGCAATTTTTCCCTAAGTTCCCCTCTTTCCAATTCTAATTCTTTGGTCAATATAGAAACGAGCTGAGCGGCGTGATGCTTGATAACATCAGTAACGCTCATCAGCGAAGGCAGTCCGTCCTTTATCACCAATAGATTAACGGCTATCGATTGCTCGCATTCCGTAAAAGCGAAAAGAGCGTCTACAGTCTCTTCCGAATATACGCCTCTGGCTAATTTTATCTCTATCTCAACCTTATCGCTTGTAAAGTCGCTGATTGCTTGAATTTTTACGCGCCCGGCTTTAGCCGCGGATTCAACGCTGGCGATCAAACTTTCTGTCGTTGAGCCATAGGGCAATTCCCGAATCAAAATTCGTTTAGGATCAGACACATCCAGTTTGGCTCTTACTAGGACTTTACCATTGCCATCCTTGTATTCCGAAACGTCTACCAAGCCCCCGGTGGGGAAATCAGGGTATAGTTTAAACGCTTTTCCCGCTAGACAGGATTTTTCCGCTTCCAGTATCTCCACCAGATTGTGCGGCAATATTCTAGTGGACATGCCGACGGCGATACCCTCCGCCCCTAAGGCTAAGACAGTCGGTATTTTTGCTGGAAAAGCCAGCGGCTCCTTATTGCGCCCATCGTACGAATCCGCCATTGGGGTTAGTTTAGGGTTGTGTAACACTTCTTTGGCTAAGCTTGTGACGCGACATTCGATATATCGAGCGGCCGAGGCAGCGTCGCCAGTGTAGATATTTCCGAAATTACCCTGACAGTCAATGAATAAGTCCTTGTTGGCCAATACGACGAGAGCGTCACCGATGGAAGCGTCGCCATGTGGATGGTATTTCATGCAGGCGCCTACCACATTGGCGACTTTGTGAAATTTCCCGTCATCCATTTCAAACAAGGTATGCATTATTCGTCTCTGAACTGGCTTCAGTCCATCTTCCAGGTCAGGAATAGCCCTGTCCCGAATAACATACGAAGCGTATTCTAAAAAATTTTTATCAAAAAGCGCTTTTATATAAGACATGGACTTTCCTTACCGTTCGTTCACTAAATTGCGCATGATGTATTCACGCCGCTCCGGGGTATTCTTTCCCATATAAAATTCCAAAACTTGGGGAACCGCCTTTAGCGTTTGAATAGTAACCGGAACTAAGCGCATTTCAGGACCTATGAACTGCCCAAATTCTTTGGGGCTTATTTCTCCCAAACCCTTGAAACGGGTCACTTCCGAAGCTGAACCTAAGTCCGCTACTGCGGCGTCTCGTTCTTTATCGGTATAGCAATACCGTGTGGCCTGTTTAGTCCGTACCCTAAAAAGGGGCGTTTCTAAAATAAATACCCTTCCGGCGCTTACCAATTCCTCAAAGAAGGACAGAAAAAATGTTAGAAGCAAATTACGGATATGGAAACCATCAAAATCGGCGTCGGTCGCGATAACGATTTTAGCATAGCGCAGACCCTCTATATCGTTTTCAATGCCAAGGGCCATCATCATATTATAGAGTTCTTCGTTCTTATAGATAGCCGTACGCTTCTTACCGTACATATTCTCTACCTTGCCCCGCATGGCAAAGATGGCTTGGGTCATGACATCGCGCGATGACACCAAAGAGCCCGCGGCGGAATCACCCTCTGTCATAAAAATCAAGGACTCTTTTCCCTTTTCGCCGTCGTCAAGATGATATTTACAGTCCTTAAGTTTGGGAATTTTTAGGGCTATTTTTTTCGCGGCTTCTCTGGCTTCCTTCTTTACGATATTCAGCTCAGTCCGCAGTTTTTCATTAGCGATTATCTTTTTTTCTAGGTTCTTCGCTTCCTCCACGTTTTTATGGAGCCAATCCTCAACCGCGGAACGAGTTTCCTGAACTATCCAAGAGCGAATTTCCGCGTTTCCAAGTTTATTTTTAGTTTGGCTTTCAAATACGGGGTTAAGCAGCTTAACCGCCACCGCGGCGACCGTTCCTTCGCGCACATCCTCACTGCGATAATCTTTTTTAAAAAAGGCCTGAACGCCTTTCAGCAGGCCTTCTTTGAAGGCCGACAAGTGAGTACCGCCGTCGGAAGTGTATTGGCCATTGACAAAGGAAAAATATTCCTCGCCATACTCATTGGTATGCGTGAAAGAGAATTCAAGCCTCTCGCCGCGGTAATGAGACGACAAATATAAAGAGCTGGAGCCGGTTTCATCCTTTAATAAATCCAGTAGTCCATTCTCGCTCTTAAACTCATTCCCGTTAAATCTAAGCGTTAAGCCGGCGTTCAGATACGCGTAATTCCACAGACGCCTCTCAATAAACTCATCATTAAAAGCGAAGTCGCCAAAGATTTCCGAATCCGGCGTGAATTCGACATAGGTGCCATCCTTAGCTTTTTCTTTCAGCTTTCCTTTTCTATTGGTTTTAATCTCGCCGCGTTCAAACACCGCTTCCGCGAATTGATTGGATCGTATGGCGATAACACGAAAATGTGAGGACAAGGCGTTGACCGCTTTGGTCCCTACCCCATTCAGTCCAACCGAAAATTGAAAAACCTCATCGTTATATTTCGCGCCGGTATTGATTATTGATACGCATTCCACAAGCTTGCCGAGGGGAATCCCGCGGCCATAGTCGCGGACCTTGACCAGTTTTTCCTTTACCTCAATATCTATCCGCTTACCGTTCCCCATAATAAATTCATCCACGGCGTTATCAATAACTTCTTTGAGCAAAATATAAATTCCATCGTCAACATTAGTCCCATCGCCAAGCCGACCAATATACATACCGGTTCGTAAACGAATATGTTCCAATGACGATAAGGTTTTTATCTTTGATTCATCGTAAGCCGAGGCTGCTTTAGTATTTTTCGCCATGTTCTTATAATAACACGTCAGACAAGGCTTTGGGAACAGAGGCGGCTTATCTAAATATTCAAAAACCCGCTTTTGCCTCAGCTTCGCCGCACTACGTTATATAGCCCGCAAACGCGTTAATTTTTCTATCTCCGCTTGTTTTTCAGCGACTTTCGACAGACACAAGTCTTTTTCCTGTTGAGCTTGCTTAAGCTTATGGTCAATATCGTTCAGTTCTTTTTCCAAGCCCTTCAATTCCGCTTCCGCTTTATCAAGACTAAGTGACGCTTCCAAGCGTTCTATTTGACGCTTCGCCGTTTCGATGGATTCGTGGAAAGCCTTTATTTTTTCCACTAAAGCGGCGGCTTCACCCACTTTTAGTATATCCTTAAGCGTTATTTTCCGTTTCGCGCTGGATGGGTGTTTTGTCTTTTCGCCTTGATTAGCCAGACTTACTTCTTGCTCCGTTCCCGGCTCAGCGTCATGGCTCATATCGATAAGTAAAGTCATAGGAACCAGTGCGTCTTTGAAACCCGCCGCCCGCGCGCCAACTTCTTCAAAAAGCGTTTTTAAGCGTACTTGGTCTTCTTGCAAGCGCTTTTCAAGCCGAATCAAGGTCCGCCGTACATTGCCATCCTTGGTATCGGCTTCCAAGCCAAGGCGGAGCGTTGTCTCATCTTTTTTAAGATCATCAAGTCTTTGTTTTTGTTGTTCCATATCTTTTATATATTTTTTTAGTTTATCCCATGCGTCTCCGTCATTATGTTCTAAAGCTCCACGGAAAGCTCCATCATCGGAGTGAGCGGCGTGTTCCACATAGGTTTTTCCATAATCGGCATAGAGGTGACGCAACTCAGACAGACGAGCGTTTAAGCTTGTTCTAAGAACGGCTTTCCGCGCGGAACGACCGATACGAGCTAGAGCGCCTTCCATTGCCGTTTCTTCCTCAGCCGCGGCGATAGCGGTTTCAGTTTCCGCCATGCGATCAACAAGCGCTTGGTATCGGTGGACGAAAACATCACCGCCATCAAAAGCCGGGTATTCATTTTCTAGCGCTATTTTACCAACAGCGGCGTAATGCTCATCGGCATCGCGCCGTAATAATTCTAAGCTTTTTTCGGCTAAACGCTGATCGCGGATATTCTCATCCAGTTGGTCCTTGCCGTCCATCAGCCGCCGCGTTACCATTTCCGAATCATCGATATCACGCAACAAACGCTGGTATTCAGCCGAGGCGTTTTCATAACCAGCTAGATAGTCGGGGCGTGATAATAAAAAGCGGCCAAGTTCTTCTGTCGCTTTTTCCATTTCTCTCCGGTACTCAGTGACGCGGAGGCGCAATTCAGCTATACTACGTTTACGTTCGTCCATGGTTCAACTATACGCCTCGACAATTTTCTTGACAATCCTAGCGGACGGCCCCATCATGGTAGGGCTTAAACACAAGGAGTCTCAACATGAGCTACACCACGGAGTCCATTAAAAACGTGTCTATCGCCGGCCACGGCGGTACCGGTAAAACCACGCTGCTTGAAAGGATCCTTTACGCCGCCGGTGTTATCACCAAAGCCGAGACGGTCGAATCCGGAAAAACTGTCAGCGACTCCACGCCGGAAGAAATTGAGCGAAAGATATCGATATACGCTTCGCAAAGTCATATCGATTGGAAAGGCAAGAAGATCAATTTTTTTGACACACCCGGTTCTTCCGATTTTGTCGGAGATGTCATATTAACATTCCGCGCCGCTGAATTAGCCCTGCTAACCGTGGACGGTCGTTCCGGTGTTCAGATTGAAACGGTTAAACTATGGCGCAATCTTGACGGCCGCGATAAGCCAAGGGCGATCTTCGTCAATAGGATGGATGACGAGCGTGGAGATTATTCCCGCGCTCTGGCTGATATAAAAGAAAAACTCAAAGTAGATCCTCTTCCCATCAGTATCCCAATCGGTTCAGGCGCCGCTTATAAGGGCGTTGTTGATGTTATAACGAAAAAAGCTTACACGGCCTCGGCTGACAGCCCTGAAAAGCCTATTGATATACCTTCTGATATGGAGGATCAACTGGAAACGGCTCGCCAACGCTTAATGGAAGCGGCGGCGGAGGGTACAGATGAATTGATGGAAAAATATTTAGACAACGGCGAGTTGTCCGTGGAGGAAACCAATGCCGGTTTAATCCTAGCGCTGGCCGCCAATAAAATAGTCCCGGCCTTTTGCGGCGTTCCTTTGTTGAATTCCGGGATCACCCCGTTATTAGATTTTATCGCCGTGTCCGGTCCAGATCCGCGAAGCGCTGGCGATGTGGTTTTTGGCAGCGACAATACGGAACAGGCTGTTAGCATCGATCCTGATAAACCCTTAGCCGCCTTTATCCTTAAGACGGTATACGATCAATTTTCTGGCAAGCTTAGCTGGATTAAGGTTGTATGCGGTAAATTAAACGCCGATTCCGAAGTTATTAATGTCAGCGATAATAAAAAAGAGCGTATTGGGAAAATTTATGTGGCGCAGGGTCGTAAATTAGAGGAAACCAACGAGCTTTACGCCGGCGATGTGGGTATAGTCTCTAAGGTAAGTAGCGCGAAGACGAATGACTCTCTATGTTCGCCTGACACTCCGCTTCATTTTATCCCGCTTCGCCTGCCCGCTCCCGTTCACGCGGTAGCCATAGAAGCGATCCAAAAGAAAGATGAAGATAAAATGGGCGAGTTTTTAGTGCGAGCGACCGAGGAGGACAAAACCTTCCGGTACGCTTTCAATGCCGAAACAAAAGAAGCGGTCATTTCTGGCATGGGAGAGCTCCAGGTTAACAATATTCTGGATAAGCTGAAGCATAATCAAAAAATTGAGGTACAAACACATCTACCTCGGGTAGCCTACCGCGAAACTATCGCCAAGAAGTCCGGCGCCGAATACACTCATAAAAAACAGACAGGCGGACATGGCCAATACGCTCGCGTCGTCCTTGAGATCGCTCCGCTCCCGCGCGGGGAAAACTATAAATTCGTTAACGCTATTTTTGGAGGGTCAATTTCCAAGGGGTATATTCCCGGCGTTGAAAAAGGCATTCTTGAAGGCATGGCAAACGGTGTACTGGCCGGTTATCCCGTTGTTGACGTTGAGGTAAAAGTTGTTGACGGGAAAGAACACCCGGTGGATTCATCGGAATTGGCCTTTAAACTAGCCGCCCGTAACGCTTTCCGCGAATCAATGAAACAGGCTTCTCCATCACTCTTGGAACCGGTAATGAATCTAATCGTATATGTTGAGGATCAATACCTGGGAGATGTAATGTCTGACCTTTCCAGCCGACGCGGGAAAATATTGGGCCAAAATATGCTGGGCGGTGGTATTACGGAGATTAAAGCGCAAGTGCCTCAGTCGGAATTATTGCGGTATTCCATTGACCTAAGATCAATGACCAGCGGTACCGGTTCGTTTGAGGTTGAATTTGATCACTATTCGCCAATATCCGGTAAAACGGCTGATGATGTTATAAAGGCGGCTCAAGCCTTCCGTACTCACGAAAGTGAAGACTGATACCGTTTCGGACCGCGGCTAAGCGCCTAAACGGTCTAAAGGGAGAGAACCGCGGCTCCCTTCGGTTTGTCTTATACAAGCTTACCGATACCGCGGTTAAAAAAGGGGGACGGGTCCGGTGTTTTTACGCCGGACCCGATTTTTTTTAGCGCGTCCGATCAAGCATTGGGGTATACGGCAACCTAGCTTGGACACATTTATACGCTGGCCTAATAATTCTTCCGCCGGAAATAATTTCTTCCATGCGATGCGCGCACCAGCCGGCGATGCGGCTAATAGCGAATAAGGGCGTGAACAATTCATCGGGAACACCGAGCAAACGGTAGACAAAGCCCGAATAAAAATCGACATTGGCGCAAATAGCTTTTTTAGAGCCTTTTACCCGCTTGAACACACCTGGAACCAAACGTTCAATCAATCGATATAATTGAAACTCATCACTCACACCCTTTTCCGCCGCTAAAGCGGCCGCCTTATCGCGCAATAAGCTGGCCCGCGGGTCAGAAAGGGTATAAACGGCATGGCCCTGCCCATAAATGAGGCCGCTACGATCATAAGCTTCGCCTTTTAGTATTTTAACAAGATACGCCGCCACCTCTTCCTCATCGTTCCAATTATGAACATTGGTTTTGATATCGTCCATCATACCGCTGACCTTAATGTTCGCGCCGCCATGTTTCGCGCCCTTAAGAGAACCGACGCCCGCGGCAATGGCTGAATACGTGTCCGTATCGGCGGAAGAAACCAAATGCACGGCAAAGGTGGAATTGTTTCCTCCGCCATGTTCGGCGTGAAGTATCAAAGCCAAATCCAAAAGCTCAGCTTCCAGCGGCGTATATTTTTGGTCAGGCCGGATTAAGGATAAAAATGTTTCGGCGGTGGAATACGACGGTTCAGGGGTATGAATGAATAAACTCTGCTTATCGTAATAATGTTTTTTCGCCATATAAGCGTAGGCGGCCATGGTAGGAAAGCGCGCTATTAAATCTATACACTGCCTTAAAACATTCTCAGGCTCCAAACTTTCCGGCTGAGGATCGTAGGCGTAACAAGTAAGCACCGATCGCGCTAGTTTGTTCATAATATCCGGAGATGGCGCTTTCATTATCGCGTCTTCGGCGAAATTATCGGGAAGTTTCCTTCGCTGTCCAAGCAAGACGCTGAAATCCTTAAGCTCGTCAGCTGTGGGAAGTTCGCCGAATAAAAGCAAGTATACCGTTTCCTCATAGCCAAAACGTTTTTCGTTCGCGGCCGCGCGCGTTAGGTCTTCCACATCGATGCCGCGATAATACAGTTTGCCATCCACCGCGATACGTTCGCCTTCGTCAATAATATAACCATGTACATCGCCTACTCTGGTTAGTCCAACAAGGACGCCTGTTCCATCGGCATTTCGTAGACCGCGTTTTACGTTGTATCGGGAATAAAGAGCCATCTCTATTTCATCGTTGGTTGATATTCGCTGAATATATGAAGCGAGCTCCGTTTTATCGTCATTGATGAGCTTCATACGCCCTCCTCTTGTATAAATATGCATGACAATATACTATATTGTATACTTATGCAATAGCGTTTCCCTGACGAATTTTGTAAACCCCTATTGAATTGAAACAGGGGGAAACATTTTTAAAAAGCTCAAACTTTTGAGGTTCTTGCAAAAGTTGAAGACTTTTGCAAGCGCCTCTTTCTATAGCCAAAAACTAAAGCGCATCTTTTTGCTATCGCCAGTGCCGAATTATGCGGGTCTTGGCGCGACAAGACGGTTCGCGTATAATTGTACAATGAAGTCTATACTAATCAAAGAACTGCTTAGTTCTCCCCCTAACGGTGAAATTATTTCAGCCCGTGGTTGGGTACGTACAAAACGCGACACGAAAAATCTTGTGTTCTTGGAAATAAACGACGGTTCTTGCTTTGGCAACCTTCAAATAAGCTTTGATCGCGAAGCCGGGCTTGATCCCTCTGTGGAGGAAGCGCTTAAGTCGGCCCTGACAGGAGCTTCCATTGAAGTATGGGGTAAGCTTGTTTCCAGCCCTGGTAAGGGACAGAGCGTAGAAATAGCGGCCAATCGGCTTTCTATTATCGGGCCGGCCCCGGCTGATAGCTATCCCTTGCAGAAAAAACGGCACTCCTTTGAATTTTTACGGGAAATAGGCCATCTAAGGGCGAGAACGAATACCTTTTCCGCCGTGGCTCGCGTCCGTAGCCGGCTAGCCTTCGCCGTTCATCAATTCTTTCAGGAACGCGGTTTTCACTATATTCATACGCCGATTATCACCGCGAGCGATTGCGAGGGCGCCGGGGCTATGTTTCAAGTTACCACTCTGGACCTTCCCGCCTTAGCCAAAAGCGAGCAAAAGCTTGATTATTCAAAAGATTTTTTCGGCAAACCAGCTTATCTGACGGTTTCAGGCCAGCTTGAGGCTGAAACCTACGCTACCGCCCTTTCGCGGGTGTATACCTTTGGGCCTACTTTTAGGGCTGAGAATTCTAATACAACCCGTCATTTAGCCGAATTTTGGATGATTGAGCCTGAGATGGCTTTTGCCCATCTTTTCGAAAACATGGATCTGGCTGAGGCTTTTATAAAATACCTTTTGACCTCCATCCTTGAAAGCAACGCCGATGATCTTTCATTTTTTGATGAGCGTATCCAAAACGGTCTTCTTGACACGTTGCGTTCTGTGGCCACATCGAGCTTTACCCACATGACATATACCGAAGCTATCCTGCTTTTAGAAAAACAAGCTGATAGCTTTGAATTCAAGCCCTTTTGGGGTTGCGATCTCCAGAGTGAACACGAAAAATACTTGACCGAGCGCGCGGTCGGCGGACCAATAATCGTCACGGATTACCCAAAAGAAATTAAGGCGTTTTACATGAAAGCCAATCCCGATGGTAAAACAGTCCGCGCTATGGACGTGCTAGTACCGCGACTGGGAGAAATAATTGGCGGGTCAGAACGCGAAGACGACCTTGACACACTGAAAGCTCGCTTAGCCGAGCTTGGGCTTAACGCGGAAGATTATTGGTGGTATCTCGATCTGCGCCGCTTTGGCTCCGTTCCCCACGCTGGTTTCGGGCTTGGGTTTGAACGGCTTATTCTTTATGTTACCGGTATGGCCAATATAAGGGATGTCATTCCGTATCCGCGGGCTGTCGGCTTAGCTGATTTTTAGAGCGCCATGCCTAAGATCAAATACCTTTCTTTTTTCGTTTTTCTTTTTACGCCAGTTTTAGCGATAGCCTCTGGGGATCCCATATTATCCGCTCGCGCCGCCCTCTTGATGGACGCGACAACTGGAACGGTGCTATACGAGAAAAACGCCGATCTTCCTATCGCCCCAGCTTCCTTAACAAAGCTTATGACCATCCATATCGCTTTGGAGGAAGTTAATCAAGGGCTCTACAATCTGAACGATACGGTGTCTTTGCCAAAAGCGACTTGGGGGTCCAGCCAGCCAGAAGGCTCTAGCCTTATGTTTTTAGCGCCAGGTCAAATCGTCACATTACATGAATTATTACTTGGTTTAGCCGTTTCTTCCGGAAATGACGCGGCCATAGCTGTCGCCATACATTCCGCAGGATCGGTAGCCGCTTTCGTAAGGAAAATGAACGCTTGCGCCAGCGCTCTAGGATTGATATCCACCCATTTTGTTGAACCTTCCGGCATTTCAGAAAGAAACCGTACCAGCGCGCGTGACTTTGCCGTTTTTTGCCGTTTTTATCTTTCCTCCCATCCCAACAGCCTAAAGGACTACCACTCCGTTAGCGAATTCGCTTATCCCAAAGTAGAAAACGTCGCCGAAGCTTACCGTGACCGCCCTGGAACCATAGTCCAGAAAAATCGCAATGGCTTATTGGACTCAAAGCTGGGTGTTGATGGTTTAAAAACGGGTTTTATCATTGAATCAGGTTTTCATTTCGCCCTTACCGCGCTCCGCGCTGAAACTAGGCTTATCGCCGTACTTCTGGGTATACCTAATTCCTCGGAAGGGGCAAAACAACGCGAAGAGGATGGCAGAAAGCTTTTAGACTGGGGTTTCGCTCACTTCAAAACGCTTCGTCCAAACGTTCCCGTTATAGAAGCTCAGCGCGTATGGAAGGGCCAATCCGATCATGTCGCTCTGGAGCTAAGCGACCCAGCAAATTTCACCATAAGCGTGGAACGCGGCGGCTTGATCACTTATGAGATAATACGCCGACAAAGCGTTACAGCGCCTATATTTAAAGGCGATATTCTCGCGGATCTCGTTTTTTCCGATGAAGTGGGCGAGTTGCGTCGTTTACCCCTAATAGCCGCTGGAGATATACCCGCTGGCCCTTGGTATAAGCGTTTTTGGCATAGTGTTGTCATGTTCTTTCTAAAACTCTTTAACGCGCGTGCTCTATAAGTGTTGACACGCTTACCAGCTCATAACCGGCGCGGACAATAGCGTCAATCATAACGTCCAGGCGCCCAAATAGATAATCTTCTCGGCCGCCGCTCGGCGTACCTAAACGTATTGGAATTATAGATCCCGGCTTTTTAGCGGAAATGACCGCGTCCACTAATTCGCTGGCCGAGCGGTAAGCGGCGGGACTACGGCGCGCCTCCACCCGACTGATCCAATCCAGCGGATCATAGTCTCTGCCAATATAGGTATACCCAGCTGACGCGCCAGCGGCTATTATCGCTTCCGATCGCGCGTAATACGGCGCGTGCCATAGAAGGCTAAGTTCCTTCCCAGTCGCGTTAAAAAACTCGTCTTCATTTCTGGCCAAACCGCGTCTGATAAAATCGGCGTCTATCCTATACCTTGCGTCAGATAAATCGATAGGCGCGAAAAATAACGAGCCGGTTTCATGCCCGGCGTCAGCTATCTCTTTAGCCGCGGCTGGATGGCGCCTGATAAATTCGCCATTAAGGAAAAAAGTAGCCCTAATATTAAATTTTTCCAAGGTACTTAGAACAAAAGGTAAACCTTCGGCGTCATCCATCAGATCAAACGTTAAAGCCAATTCACGGCGGCCTAGCCGACGGCCATTATTAAAAGGCAGGAGCGATGAAACGATAGGCTCGTCCGCTGAAAGCGCCGGTAAGGCTTCGTAGTCTAAAGGCGGCTTAAGCAGTAAAGACGCTGTTCCCACATCCTTAATTTTCCGTATCATTGGCAATGATATATAAGGCCCTGAAGCTTGTTTTTCCAAATAAACGCGGTACTTCGCGGAAATGGTGGACTTTGTGGCCATTTTAGCGTACACATCTTCAGCCCACGCGCCCTTTCCATCTGTCAGGAAACGCCGACCCGCCACATCGGCTACTATCCCAGAACCGCCCTCCTGGTGTCCATAAGCCCCGGCCGATGAAAGACAAATAAGCTGCCGCTCTCCGCCTAAAGACACTCTTTCAATCAGTTCGATATCGGCGACAATCAATTCCTCATTGCCAAGCCATACGGCCGCTAGAGCGTGACGAGCTGTTAATTCTTTCACCGGTTTCCAATTAACATAATCATAAACCACCGCGCCGCTTTCACCGTAGAGAACCGCCCGCGTCCCATCGGGAGAAAGCATGGCGGACTCGCCCCGGCTTATTCCCAGCTCCTTGAAACTACGAGACTTTCCCACGTCACCGGATACATCAAGGCGGAATATTTTTGAATTGTGGCTGGCCGATCTTGGAAAAGAAGCGAAGACCGTAATGATGCCTGAGCTGGACCAAAGGCTTTGGATGGTCGCGCAAGAGCGCGGCAGCATTAGGTATGGCAATGACGAAGCGGCTGTATCCACATAATCGTCCACGCCTAAAGGAAAATAGAAAAGATTGCGGCCGCTTTTTGATAACAACAGGGCCGAAGCGTCGGGAGCGACCCAAAAATCGTCAAAATTAGGGTCAAAGTCTAAGGGTATTTTACCCGTGACATTGCCTATTTCTAGAAAATCAGCGTAGAGGGCGCGCGCGAACAGTTCCGAGCTGCGAACCTGATATACGGTTGATCCGCGCAAATAATAAAAATCACCGGCCGAGCCCCAACGGATAGAGGCGATACAGCCCTCTCCGATAAGGCGATATCGCTCATCAACCAAATAGGAAGTTGTTCCAAGCGCTCTAAAATATAGTTTTGAGGAGCGAGCGTATATAAAAACCCTGGAATCGGGACTCCAAACCGCTGGAAAATAGCGCCCGGGACGTTCAACATTTTCCGCGATAATGGTTCTGTTTCCGTTTGACGCGTCTATTAAGGCAAGCCGCCCAAAAGCGGCCGATACAGGCTCCACGTATAAAATCCATTTACCGTCTGGCGAAGCCGCCATTTCCTCCGCTCGGCCGCTTTGGACAATGGCACCGCTCGCGAAAGAGGGGAAACCAGCGACCGGCTTAGGAAGCGACCCTTGGACTGAAAGCCTAACCGCGCCAAAGGGATTTCGGACTTGGATGGTTCTGCCGCTTTCCAGCACATCTATTTTTTCCGGATACGCGCTTAGCTGGCTGACTGTTCCTTTTTCCAGCTGCGAAATAAACAGAGCGGCCTGTCGCGGAGAACCGTCTCCGCCAGCAGTCGCGCTAAACAACAAGCGGTCATCAGACGATAGATCCAACCCAGCGAACTCGGTTTTAGCGAAAACGCTAAACGAGGAAACCGTCAAAAGACACACAATACAGACAAGCCACTTGTTTTCGCGTATCATATTAGTTTAATTATCGGATGGATAAGCGTTCCGCTCCAGTTGTCTCACGCCAAATTCGACGTTGGCCTTCCGCTTTACATAAAAAGCCAGTAATCGAGACAACTCCCCGTCTATTTTATTCAAACGATCAACAAGACTGTCTAAACGACGAAGTTGGTGATTCGCTTCGCTGACAAAAACAGCCTCAAAGGCCTTATCCAGTACAACGCTAAAGCTGGGAATTGTGTCAGGAACAAAACCGATAAATTCCACGGCTAGACATCGATACCCGCGGAGGCGGTTGAGGTTCCCTTGTTCGCATCATTTTCAGCCGAATACGCTCGGATAAAAGTCGCTATAGCGATGATGCACATCAAGATCAACATGAGTTTACGCATAACACTCCCGAAGCGCCATCATAATAACATGACAGGCTCTCAATATCAATGTAAAAGCGATCATCAGTTATAAAACCGATGCACACGACAGGCGCGGTTTCGTCACATATTTTTCTATAGCGAAGGAGCCTCTCTCAGATAGGTAAAGCCTTGGGAGCTCATCATACACGCCAGCTCCTTGAATATCCTTCTTTACTTCGCTAAATACGTAAACGGATTTACCGCCTGTCCGTTTTTGAATATCGCGAAGTGAAGATGAGGCCCGGTACTATAGCCGGTACTCCCGACATCGCCGATACGTTCTCCCAGCTTAACGCTTGCCCCCTTAGTTGTGCGATATTTACTCAAATGCGCGTAAAGGCTTTGAAAGCCATTCCCGTGATTCAAAATGATATAATTTCCATAAACCGCGTTATAGCCAAGAGAGGCTACCTTCCCATCCATGGCCGCCTTTATTGGGGTTCCCGTACTTGCCGCTAGATCGATGGCGGCATGGAAACGCCGCTCCCCGGTGAAAGGATCCGAACGCCAGCCGTAACCAGAAGACAAAACGCCCACAATCGGATACTTGAATAATTCCCCAAGCGCTAACTTTAATGTGATTCCATCCATTTCGGCGCCTGGCAAAAACAGAACCTGCCCAGGTACTATAATCTCGTCCATAAGATCATTCGCGTCCAATAAGGCTTCTAGGGGTATACCTTGACTTTCGGCGATACGGCTAAGCGAGTCTCCGCTTTTTACCGTATACGGCAGCCCGTCCATGTTTGGGATTCGAAGTTTTTTTCCTACAGGCAAGGCTTTAACGTTGCTAATATTATTCGCGGCTATAATGGAACCCATTGAAAGAGAATACCGAGCGGCGATAAGTGAAACGCTGTCTCCTGCCTGTACGATATATTCAGTCCAGCCAAAAGTTTCGTGAAAACCGAGCAAAGCTTCTTCGTCACTCGCGCCGCTGACGCCGCCGGCTGGCGGGGCCAGCGGCAAGCCGATATAAGCCCCTAACAAATCACGCGATGCCGTAAGCGTATTCTTCGGAACATCGTTAAAGGGAAACCCGACAGCGGCTTTAAGCGCTGTCTGAAAAGCCACCACCATAGCCGCGGCCAGTATACCTATCACCACGGCGCGTCGAATTTGCTTAGCGAAATAGGCTAGATTCTCTGGTTTTAACAAACCGCGGTTCCACGCTAGCGAAAACGCGTTATTTTGAGATAAGAGCGCCGCGTTTGGAGGAAAAGAGCTTCGCTTACCAAAACCTTGAGTCGCTCGCGCTCGTTTTTTCATCACAGAGTCTAGGCGATGAAGCGGTCGGCTATTTTTCCGCTCTACCGCGGCAATCAAGAGGCGCGACGGCGGCTTTAGGCGTTTTATAACGCGCTGTTCAGCAATTAAGTCCATCATGATCTTATATCGCTTTATCGACATGAACGCCCGCGAGCATTATACTCGATCGATATGGAAATGCCGTCCGCCCGTTCCAACACGGGGAAAGCCGTACTCGCGTCGCTAGCCACGGCGTTGCTACTAAAAGTTTTTATTATCGATTTAATGATCGCGGAAGGACGATCCATGCTGCCCGCTATAAAACCTGGTTCCGTTATAATTATTTATCGTGCGGCGTATGGGCTTCGCGAACCATTTAGCGATCGCTATATCATCCGCTGGGCTGAGCCTAAACCTGGCGAAATCGTTGTTTTTCCTTCGCCTGATGGTAAAATGGCCATAAAGCGTTGCGTCGCCGGTCCGGGAGCTCCGGTTCCAGAGAATGTACCGGTCACGGACGGTATCACCAAGGTGCCTGAGAACCAATTTTTAGCTTTAGGCGATAACCGCGACGAGTCATACGATTCCCGAAATTACGGTTTTGTAAACGTGGACGCTATTAAAGGCAAGGCGCTAGGCTTATGAATACAGGAAACGCCGATACAAAGCTGCTTCGCGATAGGGGACGGTTTTTAATTTTCGCGGTCGTGTTCGCGCTTATAGCCGTCACCCTTGTTTGGCGCTATGGCGAGACGATGTTATCCAACCAAGAAAATAATATTGATAGGGCAAATTGGTCTGAGCGCGGTCCTATTTTAGACCGAAACGGCAGAATTCTAGCCATACAGACCAGATTGGGCAATATTACTATTTGGAAACCAGCTTTAAACGATATAACGGCCAGCGCCGAATTACTCGCGCCTATAATTTCAATGGACGCGCTTGAATTAAAGGAGCGCATCACTTCCTCTAAATCCGACTTTTTATACGCCGCTAAACGAGTTGACCAAACATCGCTGAATTTAGTGGAAAGCGCCAGAAGCAAGGGGCTTTTACCAGGAATAGGCGTTGAGCCAATCCAAGGACGGATTTATCCAAATAAACGTTTAGCTTCCACCTTGGTGGGTTTTGTCGGCGATGACAACATCGGCTTAGCCGGTATGGAATTTTCCTTTGAGAAGGTTTTAGCCGCGGACGGCAATCTAGCCAACGCCGGTTATGGCGACCAGGTATTTCTTACTATCGATATAAATATACAGCATATGTTAGAAGAGATAGCCCGCCGTTGTTTGGAGGAGAATAAGGCGGAATCCCTTATGTTCCTCGCTATGGATAACGCCAGCGGCGATATTTTAGGCTATGTTTCCCTTCCTGATTACGACCCTAACGATATACGATCTTCCAGAGAGCAGGATAGAATAGACAGACCAGCCAGCTGGGCGTACGAACCCGGTTCCGTTTTTAAGGTTTTTTCTTTAGCATCCATAATGGAACTTGGCGGCATTGACGCGGATAGTAGTTTTATCTGCGATGGCCAATATGAGAAGGAACTGTCTTCCGGGGAACGTATCACCATAAAATGCTTAGGCAGCCACGGCAGGGTCACCGCTAAGGATATCATCACCTATTCATGCAACGCCGGCGCCGCGTACGCTTCGGACAGCGTGGACAACGCCTCTTTCAACAGTATGCTAAGGGCTTTCGGCTTTGGCGAAAAAACCGGCGTCCCTTTGCCTCTGGAAACGGCTGGTTATATTAGGCCAGTGGAACGCTGGTCTGGGCGGTCAAAACAAACAATCGCTATCGGCCAGGAGCTATCGGTCTCCGCTCTACAGATGTTACAAGCGGCTAGCGCTATCGCTAACGATGGGGTGTTGGTGAAACCCCGCTTAGTTTCGCGCGTTGTCGGTCCTGACGGCGTGGTGAAGTGGAACGGCGATAGCACAGCAACCAGGACAGTGTCAGTTGAGGTTGCCCGCCAGATGAGAACTTTCATGGAAACGGTGGTTTCCGAAATCGGCACCGGACGAAGGGCCGGGGTGGAAGATTTACGTCTAGCCGTAAAAACAGGCACGGCCCAACTGATAGACCCCGAGACCAAGCGCTATTCCGATACGGATTTTATCGCCTCCTGTCTAGCCTTAGTTCCGGCTGAACGCCCTTCGCTCATACTGTATATCGTAATAGTAAAGCCTAAGGGCTCTTCCTATTTGGGCGGGCGTATCGCCGCGCCGCCTATCGGCGAAGCCGCGGAAACGCTGGCGGATTATCTCGGTATTGAACGGGGGCTGACTGAAACGCTTAGCCATTCCGGCACTATAGTATTGGAGGCTGAAGCTTTAGCGGATATTGGAACCGTAATGCCGGATCTCTCGGGTTTTTCAAAACGCCGCCTGCTGCCCTTGCTTCTGCGGGAGGATCTTACAGTGGAACTCCATGGCGAGGGCTGGGTGCGCCGACAGGAACCGCCGCCGGGGACTCCGGTAGAGCCGGGGGCTCTCATTATTCTGGAATTGGAATGAGCGGAGCTACATCGCTTCAAACCATATCCGCCTATTCGCGAAGTCTTGCGCGGTGTTTGTCAAACGCGAAACCGGAAGACGCGTACCGCGCCGTTATTTCGACTGAGGGCAAAGAGCCGGTATTATGGATCAACGATAAGCTGGCTCATTCCAGACGTGATCCTGAAAAAGAAGGGCGGCGTTTAGTGGAGGCGGCTGACGGTGACGGCCCCCTTGTTATATTAGGTTTTGGTTTAGGCTACGAGGCACAAGCGGCCAGCGCCAGCGGCCGACCAGTCGTTATCGTAGAAAGATCCGCCTTTCTCGTGCGTCAAGCTTTTCAAACCCGCGATCTCAGCGCTTTATTTGCCTGTCAGAAACTCTATTTTGTAATCGGGGATTCCGCCCCGCTTCAAGAAGTACTGGAACGGGAAAAGGGAGCCCCGGCTCTGATAATAAACCGCGCGGTATGCGCCCCTTATGCCGATTGGTATCGCTCCGCCGCCGCCATTGTTGAGGCTAAGCGGTCACGTGAAGCGGTCAACGCCGCCACCAGGCGGCGTTTTGGACAGCGTTGGGTACGCAATATTGGTATCAACCGCGCTTTAATCGCCGAATTGCCGGGCGTAAACGTGTTGGAAAACGCCCTCAAAGGCATTCCCGCCTTAGTGATCGCCGCTGGACCTTCTTTGGACACTTGCGTCCCCTTGCTTCCGGCTTTGGCCGAACATGCCGTAATAATAGCGGTGGATACCGCGCTTCGCGCGGTTTTACGGGTAGGCGTACAGCCAGACTTTGTCGTCGCGGTGGATCCCCAATATTGGAACAGCCGTCATTTAGATCACTGCGCTGTTGAGGGGCTTTGCCTCGTCAGTGAAATCGCCGCCTACCCTTCCCCGCTTCGACTCCCCTTTGGCAGGCGCTTTCTCTGCGCTTCCCCCTACCCGCTCGCCCGCTTTTTGGAGCAGAGCGTTGACGCCAAAGGAACCCTTGGCGCTGGCGGCTCGGTCGCTACCACGGCTTGGGATTTTGCCCGCTTGATCGGCGCTTCCCCGGTCTTCATCGCCGGACTTGACCTGGCCTTCCCGGAAACGAGAACCCATTTCAAGGGCGCTTATTTTGAGGAAAGCGCCCTAAGGTCAGGGAGAAGGATGGAACCGGCCGAGACCAGCGATTTCCGCCTTTTTCAGGGCGGTTTCCCGTTTAAAGCGTTAGCTTCCGATGGAAAACCCATTGTTAGCGATAGACGGCTGTCCCTTTACGCCGCTTGGTTTGAGGCTCGCACGAAACGTCCTTCCGCGCCGCCCAGCTTCCGTTTTTTACCAGCCCTTCACATAGACGGATTAGGCGCGGCTAAACCCAAAGAACTTTTAGCTTTGCCTGAATGTCGTCTACTGCTTAAAAAGCGGCTAAACGCGTTATTCGATCAGGCTGAAAAGGACACAAATTCTGACTTAAGGCGCCGGCAAGAAGCCGTGAGAGAAGCCAGCGCTTTTATACGCGGCGAACTGGCGAGCCTAAGGGCTTGGGCTCAAGCGGCGCTTTCCACGGAGCAAGGAAATGAAGCTATGCCCACAAAGGAAATAAAGCTGTTTGAGAATTCCCCCGCCAAGGCTATAGCCGATTTTTTAGTGTATGATACGCCGGAACGACCTTCAGAAGCTTATTATCTACGCTTATCGCGAGCCGCTTCGTTTACTATTCAAGCTTTAACGGAAAAATCTTAAGATCAAAAATAAGCGGTCGATATATAAGCAAGAGGTTTGATCCTCGAGACGGTGCGCATACGACGTCCAGGCGCGCCGTCTTTTTTTTATTCCATGAAACTTCCCCGCCCACCGCCTTAGGCGGTTTAGAAGCCTCAATTATATAAGCCCGCTGATTACCGCTAGCAGTACTATTCCTGACGATATACGCTTAAGAAAGCCCCCAGCCGTTTCATAGCTTCGCTTATGGTTTCTTTATCCGGAAGAAAAACGATACGAAAATGATCCTTCACTGGCCAATTGAAGCCGCTGCCTTGAACCAAAAGCATATGTTTACTCTGGAGCAGATCCAAAATAAACCGTACATCATCAGAGATATTGAAGCGCGCGACATCGATCTTAGGAAAACAATAGAGGGCGCCTCTCGGTTTAACGACAGACAGGCCGGGGATATCGTTGATCGCTTCCACACAGACATCTCGCTGTTCATGAAGACGGCCGCCGGGTAAGATAAGATCGTTGATGCTCTGATAACCGCCTAAAGCCGTTTGAATAGCGAATTGCGCGGTGACATTGGCGCAGAGACGCATATTGGATAGCATATCCAAACCTTCGCGGTAACTTTCCGCTATAGCCTTATTGCCTGACAGCACCATCCAGCCTGAACGAAAACCGGCGGCTCGGTAGGCTTTAGATAAACCATTAAAGGTGAGGGTTAATAAATCCGGCGCTATTGACGCGAGAGGAATATGGACAGCCCCATCATAAACGATTTTATCGTATATCTCATCCGCGAAAAGCAGTAATTCATGAGCGCGGGCCACTTCCACGATAGAATCCAGCACCGCGCGGTCATATACGGCGCCGGT
Organism: uncultured Treponema sp.; assembly: GCA_964546285.1. Taxonomy (GTDB): domain Bacteria; phylum Spirochaetota; class Spirochaetia; order Treponematales; family Breznakiellaceae; genus CAZJJK01. The sequence continues at coordinate 20,737 of CAZJJK010000023.1, forward strand.
CGGATTATTGGGATTGATTACGACGATGGCTTTTGTCTTTTTGCTTATTTTGGACTTGATGTCATCTATATCTGGATTCCAGTCAGCTTGTTCATCGCATATATAATGAACGGCCTTCCCGCCTGAAAGATGGATGGCCGCGGTCCAGAGCGGATAATCCGGAGCGGGCACTAGGACTTCGTCACCCGCGTCCAGAAGGCCCTGCATCGACATAACGATCAGCTCGCTAACGCCGTTGCCGATAAAAACATCATCAACCCCGACATCCATAATACCGCGTTCCTGAAAGGATTGCATAATGGCTTTACGCGCGGGGAAAAGCCCTTGAGAGTCGCAGTAGCCCTGAGCGTTTTGTAAATTGACGATCATGTCATGAAGCATTTCATCGGGTGCGTTAAAGCCGAAAGCCGCCGGATTGCCAATATTGAGCTTTAATATGCGGAAACCTTCGCTTTCCAAGCGCTTAGCTTCCCTTAATACAGGCCCTCGAATATCATAACAAACTTCATCCAATTTGGATGATTTTTTATAGGTTCTCATATCGATCCCCCTTTACGCCAGCTTGGATACCTAATTTTTCTTCCGAAAGCTCTTTAGAGAATAGTCTATCCGCCGCCTCGGCAAGCGTTTTTCTCATCACAACCACATGGACCTCATGAGCGGCTCGAGCGGTCTCCTTGTCCCAAGAGGCGCGAGTTGGCAAAATTTTTATTACGCTTTCCCGAGCCCGCCGCGAGGCTACTAGCGCTTCCTCTCGGCGTTCCGCCAGATTGGGAGCGAGGGCGCTTTCAATAAAATGGACGCCTAAACCAGCCACCAAGGGATCTTTTGCCCCCGCGCAGTTGATTAAGCTATCAGCGGCTTCGGTAAAAGAACGACTGAGCAAGAGAGAAAACGCGTAATAGAATTCCACCCAGTCTTTTTCTTTAACGCTATCGCTTTTTCGCCTTTCACCGAGAAAGGCCTTAGCTTTTTCGGGATCGCCAGCCAGAAGCCAAGCCAAACCGAACGGCAGAGCTAAAGCGTCAAGCATTTTCGGCTTGTCAGAAAATTTCTTTTGAAGAGCGATAGCCGATTGATGTTCGGCTAGGGCTAAGTAACTATTCACTAATAGCCGCGCCATACGAGGCGATAAGCTCTTTTTTCTATCAAGCCGCGCTTCCAGATAATGGGCGAGCGCCGGCCAGTCCTCTCGTTCCAATAACGCGAATAAACGCCAATTCGCGATAAAAAAAGCGTCAATAAGAATTAAAACGGACAACATTATTGTGCCTAAAGGCCAATTTGACGCCCAAAAGTCTAACGCGTAACGCGCCCCAAGAAGAAAAAAGGGCATAGCGTAGACAAAACCGAAAGAAAATGCGACGACTATGTTGAAAAGAATAAAAATAGCCTTAAATTTCAATACGTCGCTCCTTTGTATATGCCGAAATGATAAGGGATAGCCGCTAGCCGGGTCAACGGGGGATATGGGTGAATAGTTTTACGATAAACGGATTAAAACCTGGCGTTTATTTTACCAAACCGGCCTATCTTGACAGCCGTTTTTTGGTATGCGCCCCTGAAATGATGGTCAATGAGGCTTTGATCGCGGCCCTTGACGAATGGAATTTTCATGAGCTATTAAGCGACGGCGAACCACAGGAACAGATGATCGAGACGGAATTACCGGAAGAGACGACTGAAACCGTGCTTGTCGGCGGGATCGATAATGAAAAGCTTAAGCAAAACGCCGATCTTCACCGCCGTTTTACCGAATATGTGGAGTTGCTTTTTAGCCGTTTCATTACCAATAGCGAAATAAATACGGGAGAAATATCCGATAGGATTCGTGAGCTGTGTGAGGCGGTGAAAGAAGATCGCCGTTTCCTATTGCATATCAGCGACCAGGGTTCCCCCAATCGAAATTTTCTGACCAGCCATACGGTTCGTTCAACCATCATCGCTATCGTTATTGGCACATATTTGAGACTACCCAATCATCGTTTGATAGAATTGGGGACAGCGGCTCTGCTCCATGAGATTGGCATGATCAAATTACCGCCGCAGCTTTATATGACCAATAAGCCCTTAAGCCCTCAAGAAAGGCAGCTCATCGGCACTCATCCGGTATTAGGCTATAACATACTCAAAGCGATGGATTTTCCGGTAAGTATCTGCGTCGCCGCCCTGGAGCACCACGAACGCGAAAATGGCGGCGGCTATCCCAGACATCTTTCAAGCGATAAAATAAGCATTTACGCAAAAATCATCGCGGTTGCCTGTTCCTATGAAGCCCTAACCGCGGCTCGTCCCTATAAGGACGCCAAAGACGGCTATCAAGGCATGATCGACCTATTGAAGAACGTCGGCAAGCAGTACGATGATACCATTGTGAGGGCTTTAGTGTATTCGCTTTCCTTATATCCGATTGGCCTTCATGTCCTATTATCCAATTCCAAGAAAGCGCAAGTTATCGATGTAAACCCGGAGAATCCTCGTTTTCCCATTGTTCAAGTGACCCAAGAAAAAACTCCGGAAGGAAAGGCTCTTGTCATTCAAACAAAACAGGATGGCGTTTATATAGTCCGTCCCTTGCTAAAGACTGAGCTGGGAAAATAAGGGATAGCTTTGTCGCGCTAAACGCTAGCTTCGCCTTTAACGCGGCGGCCCTTTTTATTATATAAACGGCGTTAACGGCTTTTATTTTTCGGCTAATACAACAAAGTTCCATTTTTTTATCATCGCGGATGCTAAAGCGTATCATTCGAGGCCTGTAATCCCATATTATGTCCGATAAAGCCAGACCAGCGTACGCCGCTTGATCCATGTCCGCCCAAGCGCGGCAGGAAGGGCCTTCCCAGCTTAGGGTACGACCGGTGACTTCGCCCGCCAGTGATGTTACCTCTTTGAGATACCGAGAACAATCGATCCGAAGCAAGGATGGATCGATAAAAATAGAGCGGGTGGCCGCTATAAGCACTTTAAGATATAAGCGAAAACGCGTATCACCAGCCCTTAAGCGTATTAGGCCCCTTTCCCCCTTCCGTGCCCTATAGGAAGGATCACGGTGAAGCCCTTTATTACGCGGCCCATCCTTTCTTATCCTCCGCGGACGGCAGTGGACTGGCTGGCTTTTCTCAGCCGCTAAAGCCTCAATTAGGGAAAGATCCATCTTAACCCGTTTAGCGATTACAGCGATAAGCTCACGCGCGTTATCCATGCCATATCTTCTCATAGAAAGCGTCCGCTCGCTATCCGTCTATTGCGATCGCTCTTGCTTGACGCTAGCATTTTTGCTCCATGGCCAAGAAGCGTCCCACAAGACTCCACGACATACTGGCGCGTCGATTACGTTCAGAACGTGAAAGACGATCTTTATCCCAAGCCGCCTTTGCCGAAATTATTGGCATATCGGTCAGCTACATAGCCGCTCTTGAATTAGGTCAAAAATTTCCTTCCCCAGCCCTTCTGGAAACGATCGCGGCAGCCTTACGAACCGAGCCCTATCGCTTGCTTACACCCTTGGACGAGGGCAATAAACCCGACACCCGTGAAATTGCCTATACGATAGGAACTGAACTACGCCGCTTTCTGGAAAAAGATATAAACGACTATGTGGAAGAGCGCTATGGGGGTGATCCTAAGCGCCGACATTAGAATGAGCAGCGCTATGGGGGTGATCCTAAGCGCCGACACTAGAATGAGCAGCGCTATGGGGGTGATCCTAAGCGCCGACATTAGAAAGCGCGGCATCCCTTGCTTGTTGAAAGTTTCTTATTCATGTTATTATAAAACATACATGTCAGACGACAATCCATGGCTTGAATTGATTATTATATTGGCCCTAATTCTCTTGAATGGTTTTTTTTCGCTCGCTGAAATGTCGATAGTCTCCTCACGAAAAACTCGTCTAAAAACCAAGGCCGATTCCGGCAAAAAGGCCTACGCCAAAGCGTTCGCCGCCGCCGAGAATCCCTCGCCGTATCTATCCGCGGTCCAGATCGGCATAACCTTGATCGGCATATTAACCGGCGCCTTCGGCGGCGCGACTATCGCCAGGAATCTTGAGTTTATATTCACCCGTGTCGCGCTCCTAGCGCCCTACGCTCCAGCCTTGGGCGTAGGCGTCGTTGTCATAGCGATAACTATAGTAACCATATTATTGGGCGAACTGGTGCCAAAACGAATCGCTCTTTCCAGCCCCGAGCGTATCGCCGTTAGGGTGGTGCCAATTCTGGACATATTCACTAAACTCTTTATGCCGCTTGTCGTTTTCCTTTCGTTCACATCGAACTCGATATTAAAGCTATTTCATATAAAAGCGGCAGATAAAAGCATAACAGAGGAAGAATTACGTATCGCGCTGATAGAAGGGGAACATTCCGGCGTTGTTGAGAAAAATGAACGCGCCATGGTTGAGGGCGTTTTCTATTTAGGCGATAGACCGGTTGATACCTTTATGACCCATCGATCCGAATTATCCTATTTAGAGCCAGACGCCAGCGAGGCTGAAATTCGAGAGGCCGCCCTTGCCAATCGAGATGGCGTATTGCTTATCGCTAAAGACAATTTAGACCAGGTAATAGGCTGCGTCCCTTCTTCTGACGCTCTAGCCGCTTTGGTTCTACGCGAATGGAAGGGACTGAAGCCGCTTATGAAAAAGCCCTGTTTTATTCCCGGCACCATGTCAGCGTTAAAAGCTTTTGACGCCTTTAAACGCGGCGGCGCGCGGCTGCTGTTGATTATGGATGAGTACGGCGGCCTGGCCGGGTCTCTTTCCATCAGCGATCTTATGGAAGAAATCGTCGGCGAATTGTCCGATGTTGAAGACCGCGATAAGGATATCTTTAGACGTGACGACGGCAGCTATTTAATTGATGGCTCCACCAATTTAGATGACATTATCGATCTTTTCCATTTATCGGAAAGCCTACCAAGACAACGTGACTTCCATACCCTGGCCGGTTTTATTCTTGATTTAGCCGGTTATATCCCAAAAACCGGGGAAGTATTTGAATGGAATGGTTATCGTTTGGAAATCGTGGACATGGACGCGAACCGTATTGACAAGGTATTGCTAACGCCTCCAGCTGAAACAGCTTTAGCGTAAACGCGTCCGAGAGGAAATATGAAACATGTATTGCCGTTTCTGAAGCCCTACCTAGCTTTGATCGTTCTGGCTCTTTGTTTATTGATCGTACAAGCTAATTGCGATCTCGCTCTGCCGGATTACCTATCCCGTATAGTTGATGGCGTGATTAGTTCCGGCGGGGAAGCTGGGAGCGAATTAGTCTCCGTTGGTTTGATGATGCTGCTTTTAACCTTAATTGGCGGCGGATCAGCCATTCTAGTGAATCTTTTGGCGGCCAAGACAGCCGCGGGAGCCGCCCGCGACTTGAGAAACGCGGTTTTCAAAAAGGTCAGCTCTTTCTCCAGTCAAGAATTCGATACATTTTCAGCCTCATCTCTTATCACAAGAACCACAAACGATGTCAACCATATTCAAATGATGGTTATGGCCCTCATTCGAATGGTTTTTTTCGCTCCTATTATGGGAATCGGCGGTATTATTCGAGCTATCGGAAAAAGCTCATCCATGTGGTGGATATTGGCTTTAGCGGTGACGATTATCGTATCCGTTACGATCAGCGTCTTTATGCTTGTTCATCCCAAAATAAAACTGATGCAAAAACTGATGGACAGGCTGAATCTTGTCAGCCGGGAACTTCTTACCGGTATGATGGTAATTCGCGCTTTTGGTCGTCAGGATCTTGAGTCCGAACGGTATGACAGCGCTAATCAAAAGCTCGCGGCGAATATGCTTTTCGTCAATCGAACCTTAGTGACTCAAATGCCGCTCATGATGTTGATCATGAATATTTTCAGCATTTTGATTGTCTGGATAGGCGCTGGCCGCGTCAATGTTGGAAAACTTCAGGTTGGCGACATGATGGCTTTTATGCAATACGCTATACATATTTTTTTCTCCTTTCTAATGATGTCCATCATCTTTATCATGTTGCCTCGAGCGGCGGTATCAGCCGACAGAATCGGCGAGGTATTAGCCGCCAAAGAGTATATACGCGATCCAGAAAACCCAAAAACGCTCGCGCTCAACGCGCCTCCTTCAGTGGAATTCCGCTCTGTCTCTTTTCGCTATCCCGGCGCCGAGGAGGATGTATTACGGGACATCAGCTTCACCGCCGAAAGCGGGAAAACGACCGCGATTATCGGCGCCACAGGGAGCGGAAAATCCACCATGGCGGCTTTAGCTGTACGTTTCTATGACGTGAGCGGCGGCGCCGTTCTGGTTGGGGGCGTGGATGTTCGCGAACTTCGTCAAAGCGAGCTGCGTTCTATAATAGGCTTAGTCCAGCAGAAAACCGTGCTTTTTTCAGGAAACGTGGAATCTAATCTTCGCTATGCCGCTCCAGACGCCGATCTGGCCGCTTTGGCGGCTTCCATCCATACCGCTCAGGCCGATGAGCTAATAGAAGCCGGTCACGGCGGTTTTAGCGCCCCTATTAGCCAAGGAGGCGGCAATTTATCCGGCGGCCAAAAGCAGCGAATGGCCATCGCGCGGGCCTTAATAAAAAAACCGCCTATCTTTATATTTGATGATAGTTTTTCGGCCTTGGACTTTAAGACCGACGCCGCTTTACGGCAAGCGCTAAAATCAGAAACCAGCGCTTCAGCGTTAATTATCATCAGCCAACGCGTCGCCACAATTATGGGAGCCGATCAAATTATCGTATTGGATGAAGGCAGAATAGCGGGTATAGGAACGCACCGCTCGCTTATGACCGAATGCCAAGCCTACCGTGAAATAGCTGAATCCCAATTAGATCAGGAGGAACTCCGATGAGCGCCCGTGGTCCAATGAGAAACGCGTTTGGGGGCCGCGGACCGATGGTGATGATGCCAGACGTTAAAGCGAGGGATTTCAAGGGAACCATACGCCGTCTCGCTGTTTATTTAGGACGTCGACGTATCGCCATCCTCGTTGTCGCCTTTTTGGCGCTTATTTCTTCAGCCTTATCAGTCGCCGGCCCAAAAACTCTCGGCTTGGCGACTACCGCTTTATTCAACGGGTCCGCGGCAAAACCGCGAGGCGCTATTTCCATAGATTTTACTGTTGTGGGGACCGCGCTTTGCGTTACGGCGGCGCTTTACCTGGCTTCAGCCCTCCTTTCCTATCTACAGGGCTGGATTATGTCGGGGATCGCCGTACGCCTTAGTTATCAAATGCGCGCCGATATTGGCAAAAAAATAGACCGTATTCCGCTCAGTTATTTTGACGGGACTAGTCATGGCGACATTCTCTCCCGTATTTCAAACGATGTTGATACGCTCAGTCAAACGATGAGCCAGAGTCTCACCCAAATAGTATCTTCCGCGGCGACTGTCGTTGGCGTCTTGCTTATGATGCTGATAATCAGCCCCCTATTGACCCTTCTGGCTCTGGTCGTCATTCCGATATCGCTTTCATTTATTTCGTTCATAATAAAGCGATCGCAAAAACTGTTTAAAAAACAGCAGGATTACCTGGGTTTGCTGAATGGCCATATTGAGGAGATGTATGGCGCCCATTTTGTGGTAAAAGCCTATAATGGGGAAGCGCGAAGCATCGCGACCTTCAATCAATTAAACGATGAGCTTTATGGCAGTGTCTGGAAATCCCAATTTCTTTCAGGCTTGATGATGCCTATAATGACAGCCGTGGGTAATTTGGGCTATGTCGGCGTTGTGATTTTTGGCGGTGCCCTCGCCCTTCGCGGGACGATCGCCGTAGGCGATATACAAGCTTTTATCCAGTACCTTAAGTCTTTCCAGCACCCTATCAATCAGCTAGCTAATATCACGAATGTGCTCCAATTGACAGCGGCATCGGCGGAACGAGTCTTTGAATTCCTGGATTTGCCGGAAGAAGCGTCCGATCAAGCGGATACCGTAAAACCGGAAAACATACAAGGAACCGTCCGCTTTAATTCCGTTCATTTCGGCTACACGCCTGAACGGACTATCATCAAGGACTTTTCCACCCTAGCCGAAAGCGGCAAGAAAATTGCCATAGTCGGCCCTACCGGCGCGGGAAAAACCACGCTAGTTAAGCTGCTAATGCGTTTTTACGAGATCGATGGAGGATCCATTACTATTGACGGCCAGGATATCCGCTCTTTCAAACGCGCTGAGTTAAGGCGTCTTTTTGGGATGGTGCTCCAAGATACCTGGTTATTTAATGGGAGCGTCATGGAAAATATCCGCTATGGCAGGCCTGACGCCGATGACGAAGCGGTTTACGCCGCGGCTAGGATGGCTCATGCCGACCATTTCATCCGCGCCCATCCTATGGGTTATTCTCAAATAATCAATGAGGAAGCCGATAACCTTTCCCAGGGACAGAAACAGCTTTTAACCATCGCCCGCGCGGTCTTGGCTGATCCGCCAATGCTAATTCTAGATGAGGCGACGAGCTCAGTTGATACTCGTACTGAGATCTTGATCCAGCGAGCTATGGACCGCCTAATGCGGAACCGAACTAGTTTTGTCATCGCGCATCGCCTTTCCACCGTAAAGAACGCCGATCTTATTTTGGTTATAAAGGACGGGAATATAGTGGAACAAGGTACGCATAAGGAGCTCTTGGCAAAAAACGGCTTCTACGCCGATATCTACGTTAGTCAATTTGACAGAGTAGCGAACACGGCCTCGCGATAAAACTGTTTTTTTATGCTTCTTCTCTAAAGGCGCTCTTTTTTTTGGAGCCCCTTCGCGGGCTTAACATTCAGCCAAATAACGGCTCCGCCACCCAAACCGGAGCTCTAGCCTTATCGGATTTTAAGTACTTTTTTATTGTTTGATCTTGCCACAAGCGCCGCGCCCCCGCCATACTGTTAGCTATGCGTCCCTTTCAAGTAGTTTCTCCCTTTGAACCGGCCGGCGACCAAGGACAGGCGATCGCGGCGCTAGCGAATGGTATACTCGCTGGAGACAAGTACCAAACCCTTAAGGGGGTTACTGGTTCGGGTAAAACCTATACCATGGCTAAAATCATTGAGCGGGTGCAAATTCCCACTCTAATTATCAGCCATAATAAAACCCTGGCGGCTCAACTTTTCCGAGAATTCCGAGGTTTTTTCCCCAATAACGCGGTGGAGTATTTCGTTTCTTATTACGATTACTACCAGCCTGAAGCGTATGTCGCCAGCCGCGATCTATATATTGAAAAAGATGCTTCCATAAACGAGGAAATAGAACGCATGCGCTTATCCGCGACGCGCTCGCTGATGGAACGTAAGGATGTCATTATTGTGGCTACGGTGTCTTGTATTTACGGCTTAGCCACTCCTGAAGTCTACCGAAAGATGACGGCTAGTTTCGGCCTTGGCGACATACTTGACGCCGAAGCTTTGATGCGTCGTTTAGTGGAATTACAGTATGAACGAAATGACGCCGTGTTAGACAGAGGACGCTTCCGCAGGCGCGGCGATACCCTGGAAGTCTATCCGGCATATATGGAGGAAGCGTATCGGGTGGAGCTCGATTGGGACAAAATCACACGGATACGCCGTTTTGATCCTATCTCTGGCCAAATATTGGAGGAACTGGACCGGGCTATGATATATCCCGCCAAGCAGTTCGTCATGCCCGCCGATATGATCCGTTCGGCCTTAGATCGAATTAAAGCGGAATTAGCGGAGCGCTATGAAACCCTCATAGCGGAGGGTAAACAGTTGGAGGCCGAACGTTTAAAAACCCGTACCGAATACGATATAGAAATGATGTCGGAAATGGGCTATTGCCCCGGAATAGAAAATTATTCCGCCCCGCTGGCTGGCAGGCCAAGCGGCGCGGCACCGGATACTCTGATCGATTATTTACCCAAAGAACATCTTACCTTTATAGACGAAAGCCATGTCACGGTTTCCCAGATAGGCGCTATGTACGCCGGGGATCGTTCACGCAAACTAAGTCTTGTAGACTATGGTTTTAGGCTCCCTTGCGCCTTGGATAACAGGCCGCTGCGCTTTGACGAATTTATTGAGCGTTTGGATAAAACGGTGTTCGTGTCGGCAACCCCGGCAAAACTGGAGTTTGAAAAATCCACCCGGGTAGTAGAACAATTGATCCGACCCACGGGCCTCTTGGACCCGGAACTTGAGGTGCGTCCATCCGAAGGCCAGATGGAAGACATCTACTCTGAGATTCGTCGGCGCATAGAAGCCGGCGAACGCTCCTTGATCCTAACCCTAACCAAGAGGATGGCGGAGGATTTAACCGATTACCTATCCGGTTTAGGCCTTAAGGTTCGCTATATCCATAGCGAGGTAGAAACCATTGAACGAACAGAGATACTTACTCAGCTTCGCACCGGCGATTTCGATGTTCTTGTGGGTATCAATTTACTTCGCGAGGGCATAGACCTGCCGGAAGTTTCATTCATCGCTATACTTGACGCGGATAAAATAGGCTTTCTCCGCTCGGTGACCAGCCTTATCCAGATCATCGGCAGGGCGGCGCGTAACGCGGCCGGTAAAGTGGTTATGTACGCCGACCGCCTTAGCGACGCCATGAAGGTGGCTATCGCTGAGACGGAGCGTCGCAGGGCAGCCCAAATCGCTTATAACGAAGCCAACGGCATCACACCCACTACCGTAAAAAAAGCTATCGCCGATCTTCTTACCCGTCACGCGACGGAAAGCCACGACGCCGCCGCTTCCTCTATCGACGTATTGAAAAAATCGTATAACGTTCTAATTCCCGCTCAAAGAAAACAACTAATCCGCGCTTTAGAGGCGGAAATGCTGGAACATGCCAAGAAGCTGGAGTTTGAGGAAGCCGCCTCCCTCCGTGACGAAATAGAGCGGATTAAAAACCTATCCGTCGCGGGAGACGATTAAGTTTGACGCCGTTCATCAGTGGAAATCCGATTATTGGCTAAACGGCTTTTACGAAGACCCGCCTCGGCTCTTAATACTCCTCAAAGTCATCATCGTTGGCGGCCTCGGCTGTCGCGGTGCTTTCGCCGCTATGGACAGCCACCGCCGCGTCGACGGGAACGAGAGCGCTTGGCTTCTTTTGGTCGTGACCCAGCCTAAGCTTAGCATCGCGTTTTTTGCCAAATTCGGCCCGCGCCGCCTGTGGACTAAGCGCTGGGCGCGGCGCGGCGGCCGCTCGTTTGTCGGTAGTGTGAGGCGCTTCGGGAAGCTTAAAAAAGCCGACGATATCGATCAGCCTATCGGACTGCGCCGCCAACTCCTCCGCCGTCGCGGCCAATTCCTCAGAGCCGCCCGCGTTCTGCTGAACAACGCTATCCATCTGTGTAACGCCCTTGGCGATCTGGTCGGCCCCGCTTGATTGCTCGTTGGAGGCGGCCGATATTTCTTGGATCAGCTCCGCGGTCTTTTTTATGTCCGGCACCAACTCATCCAAACGTTTACCGGCTTCCGTTGCCACGCCAACACTGTTCTTTGACAACTCGTTGATCTCCCCCGCCGCTTTAGCGCTACGCTCAGCCAGCTTGCGAACTTCCGAAGCGACCACCGCGAAGCCCTTACCGGCTTCACCCGCTCGCGCGGCTTCTATCGCCGCGTTTAGGGCGAGCAGGTTGGTTTGTCTAGCTATTTCCTCTATTATATTAATTTTTGACGCAATTTCCTTCATACTGGCGACCGTTTGAGTGACAGCCGCGCCAGATTGTTCGGCGTTGAGAGCCACTCGGCGCGACAACGAATCGGCCTCTTGGGTGTTGTCGGCGTTTTGCCTGATAGTAGACGCCAGTTGCTGAACCGAAGCCGATAATTCCTCTATGCTGGCGGCCTGCTCGCTGGCGCCTTGAGACAAGCGCTGAGCCATTGTGGACATTTGATTGGAGCCCGAACCTAGCTCCACGGCGGACTCGCGGATGCCGCCAACGACTGTTATAAGCGATTCCATGAGGTAATCCAAGGAACGCCCCGCGTCGCCCAGCTCGTCATTGCGCGTCACAATTTTCCGTGTCGCGGCGAAATCAAACCCGCTCAGGGCGAGATCGCCTTTGGAAATTAAGCCTAATCCACCCACTATCATCTTAATCGGATTGGATATAGACCGCGCTATCAGGATTGAAGTCAGTATGGCGAGCCCGATGGCGAAAAACTCTATCAGGCCAAGCAACAACATTAAATTTAAAGCCGTTTCTTGTATTTCAGCGCTGGGCACGTTTATACCTAAAGTCCAGCCAGGCGTATCGGAAATGGCGACAAAGAACATAGTCATGTCCACGCTATCTTTTGAAATAAAGGTACCGTGCCCAGCCTCCTCCGTCAAAGCACGCCGAGCAAGCGCGTCCATCCCCTTATAGCCTTCCTTATCGGCGTCTGTCGCGTTCAGAAGCATTACCGTTTCTTTATCCGGATGGGCTATAACCAAACCGTTTCCATCCATGATCCAGCCATACGCGTTGCGGCTAACCTTAATTGACGCGGCTATTTCAGATAAGGTATCAAGCGTGAATTGCAGCGAGATAAATCCGCGCTTTATGCCTTGCATATCCCAAACGGCCTCAGCCACAACGATGATAGGTATATTAAGCGACTTTGAAATAACCGCCGTTCCTATGGCGGAATCGACGCCATCCTCCATAATCGCCTTGAAGTAATCACGATCCTTCACGTTGCCGCCTAGATTATCGCTGCTGCGATAATCGCCATTCGGCCAGGTAAAAAAGGCGCCGACAACTTCCGGCGGTAGCCTTCCCTTTAGTTCGATCAGGGTTTGCTGAATAAGGGCTTGATCGCCGGAACGAAGCTCCGGCCTAATGGCGATCATCCTAAGATTCCATTTAAGCTTATCCATTATCTCGCTGACTTGCTCAGACCGCGCCATCGCGATTTGCAGATTGTCGGCCAGAGCGACTTCGTTTAGGCGAAAATACAGTTGCAGCCCAATAAAGAGGAGCATAGAAGCTATGGTCACCGTAAAGAACCCGCCAACAACCAAAGATATTCTCAATGAAATAGAAACACGTCGTTTCACGTAAACCTCCAAAACTCACTAATCAATATCAGAGCCTTATTAGCGCTAACTTTATAATTAGTTCATTTTCAAACTTCTCGCAAAAGTCGTTCAATCCCATCATAAACGTTCCGTTTTTCATTACACATTATCTGTATACAATACAGATAATACCATACAGACCCCGGCTATCGGATACCAATGGTTGAAGCCGTTTGAGAAAACCTTATTAGAATTTTTCCTTAAGCTCAAAGCGTTCAACATCGCCCAATTCCTTAAGCGCCTTAGCCAACTTCTGAATGTCAGTATTTATTGGTAAACTAACAAGTAAGCGTAATTTTGTCCTGCCAGCGTTAACCAACGACTGATCCATATCGATAGTCTGAACACGTATGCCATACGTCTTCAATACGCTCACGGTTTTTTTTGTCGCGGAAACGGGTCCTTTATACAAAACCTCTAATATCTTTGTGCGCTCAGCCGGGAACAGACGGAGTTCCACTAAATCAAGGACCACAAGGGAGAATAGGCTTATGCCAAAGGCTATGCCGGCTGCTATATACAAACCAGCGCCGAGCGCTAGGCCTATAGCGGATATCAACCATAACGACGCCGCGGTAGTAAGACCTTTTATATTATTACCAAGCCTTAAGATAGCGCCAGCGCCCAAAAAGCCTATTCCAGATACCACTTGAGCGGCGATACGCCCGGGATCGCCGCCTTTAAACATGAAGTATTTTTGCGGTATCCATATCGATAAAAGCATAAGCAGGGTAGACCCGACGCAGATTAATACATGAGTGCGTAAACCGGCTATTTGGCGACGGCTAGATCGTTCAAAACCGACAACCATACCAGCCAAAAAGCTGAGGCCTAGACGAATAAGCATA
>CAZJJK010000024.1:0-29321 GCA_964546285.1 uncultured Treponema sp.
GCGGGGAATGAGACCTCTGGACTTGGTGGGGTAAGAGCCGAAGCGGCGAAACCAGAGTGAATTCGAGGCGATTGCGCGCTGGTGGTAGGCGCAGGCGGGGTTGGGACAGAACTCGGGACTATCGATGGTGACGAGGCGGGAGGCGGGTTGAGCCATGGTAAACCTCCGTTGGAAATGGAATAGGGTCCATATACCGGTACGGGGGAAAGAAGTGTCCCGCTTGTGTTTTGGGAAAAGTTTGTAAAAAATATTTTCAACAGAATTGGCAGCAGTTAATAAAGATTACTTTGGTTTTTCGTTTTCTAGGTCGTTTTTTGATTAATCCTCCTTAATAAAGTCTGAAATATCCAACAAGCCGCCGTTAAATTATCAGGATTCGGTTCTAAGCTGATAGAGGTTAAGAACGGCTTTACGCCGTTGTGCTTGGAGGGTCCTGTATGCCGCGATTGGCGAAAGCGATAACCACTCCTAAGAGCGCTTTAGCGCGGAGTATATATCGTCATAAAGCGCTCTATTTTCTTGTTCTTCCCTCACTCGTTTACTACGCGATTTTCAAATATTTACCCCTATGGAACGCTCAAATAGCTTTCCGCGATTTCATGCCATTGGATGGCGTTGTGGGTAGCGCTTGGATATGGTTCGATAACTTCAAGGTGTTTTTCAATTCTTTCTATTTTAGTGAGCTTATTCGCAATACTTTGTTTTATAGCTTCACTAAATTGATTACCGGCGTTCCCATGGCCATTATCCTAGCTTTAGCGATCTTTGAGTCTAAGCTTCGGCATTTCCGAAAGCTTGTTCAGACCATGACCTATCTGCCCCATTTTTTGTCTTGGGTTATTATGTATGGTTTACTGTTAATGTTGTTGTCTCCTGGCGATGGTCTTTTCAACGATATCATTGTCCTATTTGGCGGAGACCCCGTCGCCTTTATGAGCAATCCTAAGACCTTTCCGGCTGTTGTGATACTTTCTGATGTTTGGAAAGAGATGGGCTGGAGCGCCATAATCTTCTTAGCGGCCTTATTGGCTATAGATCCAAACCTGTTTGAAGCCGCTGATATGGAAGGCGCGAATGCCCTAAAAAAAATCTGGTATATCACTTTGCCCAGTATTTTGGACGTCATTGTCGTTGTTGTTTTACTGAGGCTAGGTAATATCCTGGACGCCGGTTTTACGCAAATTTTTATTCTGTATTCTTACCCGGTCTACGATGTCGCCGACATCATAGATACCTGGGTATATCGATCAGGAATATTGGATTTCCAGTTTGGTTTAGCGACGGCGGTCGGCTTATTTAAGGGCGTCATCGGCATGACCCTTCTGGTGATCTGCAATCGCGTTATCCGGAGAATTTCCGGGTCCAGCCTTTACTGAGGAGAGCCGCGTGCGTCGCGTACAGCATACCGCTTTTGATAGAATCTATCAGATCTTCGTTGAAGTTTTTCTGATCATTGTTTTTATTATCGTTACCCTGCCTCTATACCGGATCATCATCCAATCGCTTGAGCCTATCGATTTTGCCGGTAATAACTTAGAAAGCCTATTGTTGCCGCCTAATCGCTGGAGTTTCGCGGCCTATAAAACCATGCTCGGGCACTCCTCTTTTATCAACGCTTTTAAAAATAGCGTGCTAATTCTAATTGGCGGTGTTAGTACGGCTTTGTTTTTAACCATTCCTTTAGCGTATGTCTTGGCTTCGCGTTCTCTACCTGGGCGTAGAATCCTGTCTACTTTCATTTTGATTCCCTTTCTTTTTAATCCAGGTTTAGTCCCTACCTATTTAGTGGTTGTTGGTCTGGGATTAACCGATAAGCTGTTCGCTGTGTTTTTACCAGGCGCGATATCCGTTTATAACACCTTTGTTATGAAGAGCTTTTTCCAAGGAATCCCTGAGGAATTACGTGAATCCGCCAGGATAGACGGAGCCAGTGAAATGTCCGTCTTGCTCAAAATCATTATGCCCCTGTCCAAGCCGATACTGCTCACGGTCGGTCTTTTCTACGGGGTTACCTTCTGGAACGATTTTTTCCATCCACTTCTGTATTTAAACAGGTCTTCTCTGGCGCCATTGCCTATCCTGTTGCGAAACATTCTACTGGCCGCGAGCGTGAATGAATATGTGGAAGCGAACGCCTTCAGCGAGGCCTCCATCCTATCCATCAAAGCCGCCAGCGTGATCTTAACTTCGTTGCCAATGGTTATCGCTTATCCGTTTATTCAAAAATATTTCACAAAGGGGACCCTGCTGGGCAGCGTCAAAGGATGACGAGGTCCGGTATTAATCCGTAATCCAATTCCTGTAAGGAGGGAATCATGGTAAGAAAGATCGTAGCTATCCTCATTGTAAGCCTGGTGGCGGCTGGTGTCGTATTGGCCGAAGGCCAAGTCGAAAGCGCCGCTAAGGCGGAAAGTCCCGTGATCATTGAAATGTGGTTAGGGAAAGCGGTATCCGAGGCGGCTGATCCGCCGGCGGATTGGGAACTTTATAAGATCGCTAAAGAAAAATTCAATATCGATCTTAGAATTTCTTTTTTACCGTCCAACACCAACGACCAGGACACCAAGATCAATACCGCGGCCGCGGCTAATCAACTGCCTGATTTTATGCAGATTAACCGTGAGCCTTGGATGAAGCTAGTTCAGATGGGTATGATCGGTAAGACCGATTCCATGATGAGCTATATGCCGACGCGCGTATCGCAGTTCTTGGATGAACCTATCAAGAAGACCGTCGTTTCCTATAAAGGCGCCATGTATGGGCTGCCCACCCCTGGCGCTATGCCCAGGACGGAAGGTTTGGTTATTCGGAAAGACTGGCTTGATAAACTTGGCCTCGCTGTCCCAACGACCTTAGATGAACTCCTTGCGGTCGCTAAGGCTTTTACTGAAAAAGATCCGGATGGAAACGGAAAAAAAGATACGTATGGAATTGGCGGCTATGTCGATCCGACCACTCCCCAACTTGGCTTAGGCCCGCGCTTTGACTGGATTTTTGGCGCTTATGGCGCCGCCGGGACCTGGGACCTTCGCGCCGACAGCTTTGGCCTCAATGTCCGTGATTCCGATTATCCTAAGGGCTTGGAATATATGAATAAAATAGTCGCCGCTGGCGCTATTGATCCAGACTGGCCAAACCTGAAAAAGGATGAATTCCGCGCTCGTTGGAAACAAGGCCGTTTTGGCATCATGTGGGAGCAGTTTGCCGCGCTTGCCGCTGTCGGCAACTACGCTCCTTTTGATAAGAATTTCCCGGATGGCCAATGGATCGCCATTGACCCACCTAAGGGGCCTAGCGGTTTTAGCTCGAATGGTATAGATGTGGCCAATTTCCGTATCTACGCGGTTTCAGCCAAAGCCGAGAAGGAAGGCAAGCTGCAAAAACTCGCCGAGCTTTTAGAGTGGATGTCCGTGGAAGGATATTATCTAATTGGCTGGGGTAAGGAAGGGGTGAACTATGTCCTAAAGGATGGCGTCCCCTCTGACGATCCGTCTATCGCCAAAGAAAATAAGTATTCCAGCGCGCCAGTTACCCAGATGCGTAATTTAGTGTTCTATAATTCTGACATAGAGATCAGAGCGCGGTACCCCTACTATACGACAGCTAACGGCAGAACCCAAGGCCCAATCCAATTCTGGGAGGCTTTCAAGAAAACAGCGTACACACCATGTTGGGGCGCTGGTTTGATTGATCCCGCTAAAAACGCCGCGGATTTAACTCGTTATTATAATGAGAATATTGTCAAATTCGCGATGGGACAGCAAGCGCTGAGCCAGTGGCAGGGCTTCCTTGATGGTCTGGATAAGCTAGGCGCTAAGGATTGGGAAGCCGCGGCTAAAACAAAACTCAAAGATCTTGACATGTTACTGTAGCTAAAGGCTTTAGCTTAATAGGCCGATTCCCTATGGGGGTCGGCCTGTCTTTCTTACGGCCTCCCCGGCTGGTTTCTTGGCGGAGCGCCGTTTTATAAGGGTGAAACTGTGCGACCAAAGGCAGAAAGCACGCTTGATAACGGCTTTAGAGCCGTTCAAGCTGTCGTAGAGCGTTACATGCCGGGTTCTCTGGCCTGGAATTACGAAACTGGACTCATCCTGCTTTCCGTGCTTAGGATGGCGGCTTTTCGTGATGATATGGTTTTGGATGCTTATGTCAGGGCTCACGCTGAAGCTCTTATAAAGCCGGACGGCTCTATCCTCGCTTATAGGAAAGATGAATATAATTTGGACCAGATCAATGGCGGAAGACTCTTGTTGGAGCTTGCTAGCCGTAATATTGATACGCGATACGCCAAGGCGGTCGCGGCTTTACGGGACCAGCTGGCAAAACAGCCGCGAACGGCTTCTGGCGGCTTTTGGCATAAGAAGATTTATCCATATCAAATATGGCTGGACGGCTTATATATGCAGGCGCCTTTTTCTGTCCGTTATGGTTTGGAATACAACGATCCTGAACTGGTAGATGACGCGTGCGAGCAATTGGTTTTAGCCGCTGAAAAAACCAGGGACCCCGCGACAGGTCTTCTTCGCCACGCCTGGGACGAAAGCCGAAAGCAACTCTGGGCCGATCCGGCAAGCGGCCGTTCTCCCCATGTTTGGGGCCGCGCTGTCGGTTGGTACTGTATGGCTCTAATTGACGTATTGGAACTGCTTCCTCAGAATTTTACTAAACGGGCGGGCCTAGCGTCTTTGTTTATTGAAATCATTAACGCTGTCATAGCTCATCGTGATGATGAAACTAAGCTTTGGTTTCAGATTCTAGACCAGACTGATAGGCCGGGCAATTATCCGGAAAGCTCCGCTTCAGCCATGTTCTGTTATGCTTTGGCGAAGGCTGTTAGTCTTCATCTCTTGCCAGCCGCGTCCTTCTCGGATATGGCTATGGAATCGTTTTTAGCCATAATTGAGCGGTATTGCACGTCTGGTGAGAAGAGCGGCTTTAGTTTGGGCGGAATTTGCAAGGTGGCCGGTTTAGGCGGTAATCCATATCGCGATGGCTCTTTTTCCTATTACATAAGCGAACCCGTTGTTTCCGATGATTTTAAGGGGCTTGGTCCCTTTATTATGGCGGCCGTGGAGTTGACGGGTCTTAGCCGCTCAAGCGGCTCTTATGGCTAGCTTAAGCGTCGCTTCACATGTACTCGGTGCGTATAAAACCATCGGCTCCGCTTTAAAAGCGGCTAAACCTGGGGATATCATAGCGATAGCACCTGGTGAGTACCGAGAAAAATTACATATTACAATACCGCGTCTTACCCTTTCCGGCGCTGGCCTTGGCCTAACCCGTATAGTCTGGAATGATTCCGCCCAGAAGCTCCTACCTAACGGCGAAGCCATGGGAACCTTCAATTCTTACACTGTTTATGTAGGCGCCCGCGGAGTCTGCCTGTCCAATCTCACTATCGATAATGACGCCGGCCCTGGCTGTCTTGCCGGTCAAGCTATCGCTCTCTATGCCGATTCCGATATGTGCCGTTTTGAGAGTTGCCGTATTCGCTCGTATCAGGACAGCCTTTGTACAGGACCTCTGCCAAAAAACCCAATACCAAAAGGGATTAATCTTATTATCCCAGTAGCCGGATTAGGCGATGATAAGCCGCTCTTGCCTTTTCGCCAGCTATATCGAGACTGTGAGCTTGAAGGCGACGTGGATTTTATCTTTGGTTCAGCCGCCGCCGTATTTGATCGTTGCCTTGTCCGTACCCTGCTTCGGCCAGGGAAAGAAAGCTATATCGCGGCGCCTTCTACCTATCCGGGGGAAAACGCCGGGTTTTTATTTTATCGTTGCGCGCTGGTTTCCTCTCCCACGCCGAAGGATGCTCTCGCTCTGTATAACGAATCTAGAGGTTCTAAAAATAATACTATAAGAGGAAACTATTTAGGGCGTCCCTGGCGGACTAGTGGGCGCTGTGTCTATATCGACTGCGAAATAGGCGCTCATATCGATCCCGAAGGCTGGCACGATTGGAACAAACCAGAAGCGCGCTACGCCGGATTTTTCGGGGAATATGGCAATACCGGCGTCGGCGCCGCTTTAGCGGCGCGGCCAAACTGGGTACATCGTCTCGGCGCGGCGGAGGCGGCGAAGCTTGTTGAGGACGCTCTTACCGCGCCCTTTTAGCGCGGTATTCCTCAAGATTCACTTTAGCTGGCGGAACGGCTTTTAAGAAGGGGCCAATAATCGCGCAGTCCTCGTAAGCCGCGCAGGCGCCGCAGTTGTCCACCCCACGCTTAAGGCCGCAAAGACGCATCTCGCATTCCAAGCAGTGCCCAAACTTTACCCCTTCCGCTTGGCAGCCTGAACAATGGATCAGGTCCGGGGTAAAGGCGTAATTATATTCTTTTGACCACTTGGCCGCCGTCTCGGCTCGTAAAGCTTCATTGTTTGTCATGGTGGCTTTGTACGCGTCGCATTGGGCGCAATCCAAACCGCAAAACGCTATCATTTTGTCCATAAGAAGCCTCCCTTTAATCACCATCGTATTGTATCAGCTTTTTGACGCTTGTAAAGTAAAAGCTTAACATATGTACAGTATATTGATGTCGCGGTGTCAAAGCTGGGGGCAAAGAAATAAAGCTTATCAGCTAGGGCTAAGCGGAAAAAGGTTAATGATCGATACATAAAAAAAAATTTATAGATTTTATAGCTATCAAATGAATTCTATAGTAATATATCGATATATAGTAATGGTATAATATTGCGAGTCGGTGAGGCTGAGCGCCGCTTCAAAAAAGCGTTTTTTTGAAACCGCTTTTCAGGTTATCTTTCAGGCACCTTGAGAGCGATTATGTACGATATGAATCAACAGGAGGTCTTTATGGCAAAGAAACGAATTATTGTAATAGGCGGTTCAGCGGCTGGTCCTAAAGCCGCCTCTAAGGCTAGGCGCTTGGATGAAAACGCTGAAGTCATTATGCTGCAAAAGGAAGCTGACCTATCTATGGCCTCCTGCGGCTATCCCTATTATGTTGGCGGCGTGTTTGACGATCGTAATCAATTACTCTGTACACCGGCCGGCGTCGTTCGCGACCCAAAGTTCTTTTTTAACGCCAAGGCGATAGACGCTCGGACAAGGACAGAGGCCACGGCGATAGATCGAAAAGCGAAAACCATATCTTATAAAGCTTTGGATACTGGCGAAGCCGGTGCGTTAAGTTATGATAAATTGATTATCGCTACTGGCGCTCGGCCAAGAATGCCTCCCGTTCCGGGTATAGATTTGGACGGTATCACCACGCTTCAATCCATGAAGGATGCGGATTATCTTCGTAAAATACGTGATGATGGGCGGATAAAAAAAGCGGTAGTCGTTGGTGGCGGTCTTATCGGTATAGAAACCTGCGAAGCTCTCCACCTTGCCGGTATTGAGGTGACCGTTGTGGAAATGCTGCCGCAACTTCTTGCCTTTTTAGATTGGGATATGGCTAAGCTGGTGGAGAATCATGTACGGAGCAAGGGCGCCAATGTCATAATGGATAATGGCGTTTCCGAATTTCTAGGTACTGGCGGTAAGCTTACAGGCGTAAAACTTCGGAATGGCGCGGAATTGCCCTGCGAGCTGGCGGTGGTGGCCATTGGCGTTATTCCTAATGTGGGGCTGGCGAAACAAGCTGGTCTCGCGATCGGTGATTTAGGCGGAATAAAGGTCGATGAATACATGCGAACCTCCGATCCTGACATTTACGCCATCGGCGACTGCGTAGAAATACCCAACCGCTTGACCGGCAAAGCGGTGCTTGCGCCCTTTGGCGACTTAGCCAACTTGGAAGGACGGGTAGCCGGCGAGAATGCCGTTCTTGGTGACGTTGTGACCTTCCCCGGAACCATCCAAACGGGTATCTGTAAGGTGTTCGACTTTTCCGCTGGCTCTACCGGTTTGTCGTTCGCGGCCGCGACGAAATTCGGGTTTACCGATCTTGAGAGCGTGGTAAACGCTAGCGCCGATAAGCCAGGCTTTATGGGCGGCGAGCTGGTTATTAGTAAGCTTACGGCTGAGCGTAAAACCGGCCGAATTCTTGGAGCCCAAGTGATAGGCCCGGGAAATGTCGCTAAACAGTTGGCTCAGTGGGCAATGGCTATTCAAGCCGGCTTGAAGGTCGCCGATCTTGTTAACGCCGATCTGCCCTATGCTCCGCCTTTCTCGCTGGCCATTGACCACTTTATCGCCACAGCGCATTTGATGGAGAATAAACTAAAAGGCCGACTTAAGGGAATTTCCGTGATGGATGTTAAAAAGAAACTAGACGCGGGCGAAAACCCTTTCCTGCTTGACGCCCGTGGAGCGGATGAGTATGAAGCGATGCGTTTCGGTCTGGGAGAGAGTCTTATTCCTCTTGGGGCGTTGCGTAAACGCTTGGGAGAGCTGCCCCAGGATAAGAACAAGGAAATTATTTGTTACTGTAAGATTTCTCTCCGCGGTTATGAAGCCGCCCTTATTCTGGAAGCCAATGGCTGGAAAAATGTAAAAGTTATGGAAGGTGGAATAGCCGCCTGGCCATATCCAAGAGAAAAATAGAGCTTTTTTTGGCCGCCGCGCTTAAGCGGCGGCCTAGCCGGGTCTAGCTTCCCTTCACCAGTAGGTCTAAAATAGACTTGAGGCTAAAACCGTGGCGGATGCGCGAAACCTTATGGAGAACCAACCCTGTCAAGAAGCGGTACTTTACCAAAAGCTATCGGATGGTAAGGTCCATTGTCAGCTCTGTTCTCATCGCTGCCTAATACCTGATGGTCATTTTGGTCTCTGCGGCGTACGAGTAAACCGGTCAGGTACGCTCTATACCCTTGTATATGGGAAAACTCTGTGTGAGCATATAGACCCAATAGAAAAGAAACCCTTATACCATTTCTACCCTGGTTCGGCGGCTTATTCTATAGCGACGCCCGGTTGCAATTTTGATTGCCGTTGGTGCCAGAACTGGGAAAGCGTCCATGTTCCCCCCCGCGATTTTTCCCAATTCGGCCATGAAAGACTGCCCGCCGCGATAGCCGGAGCGTCTAAAGCCTCCTCTTGCCGTAGTATCGCGTATACGTATACCGAGCCAACGGTGTATTTTGAATACGCGTATGATATAGCTCGGGAAGCCCGGAAGCTTAGCATAGCGAATATCTTTGTGACCAATGGTTTTATGACGCTGGAAGCGCTAAAGCGCTTCCAGCCGTTTTTAGACGCGGCGAACGTGGATTTGAAGAGCTTTAGGGACAAGACGTATCGTTTATATACAGGCGGACAGCTTGAACCCATTCTTGAGGCGATGAAGGCCATGAAAAAAATGGGCGTTTGGCTGGAAGTCACCACGCTCGTTATTCCAGGTCTTAATGATTCCGATGAGGAACTGCGCGATGCCGCCCGTTTTATTGCTAGGGAGCTTGACGTGGATACGCCTTGGCATATCAGCCGTTTTTTCTCCGCCTATAAAATGACAGATCGCCCAGCTACCGCTCATAAAATCTTAACGCGGGCTCGGGAAATCGGCGTAGAGGAAGGCTTGCGTTATGTATATATAGGCAATACTGGCGAAGCTTCCGATACTTTCTGTCCTCAATGCGGCCGCGGCGTTATTCAACGTCATGGCTATTCAATAAGGAATATGCTTTCGCCAGAAGGTCGCTGTCCCTATTGCGGCGCGGGAATCGCCGGCGTTGGTTTAGCCGCCCCGACTAGTAAAGGACTTATATGATGAAAATCAGTACGCTTCGTCAAATACGTGAAATGGATAGCCGCGCGATCGCCGACTATGGTCTTACCGAGGATCTCTTAATGGAAAACGCTGGCAGCGCTGCCTATTATGTCATTCTTAAAGAATTTGGCGTAAAAAATAAAAGCTTTATCGTTTTCTGCGGCGGAGGCAATAATGGCGGCGATGGTTTGGTGGTCGCTAGGAAACTCGTTTCTGGCGGTGGAAAGGTAAGCGTCTGTATGACGGTTGATCCATCAAAAGTTAAGGGGGCGGCTAAAAGAAATTTTGAGCGAGCCCAGCTCTTTCCTGTGGACTTTATCGATTTTGATGATAGCGCATCATTAAAAGAAAGGCTTTACGCTTGCGACGGGATTGTGGACGCGCTTTTTGGCACTGGTTTAGACAGAGAGCTTCAAGGAAGATATAAAGAGCTCATTTTGGCGATTAAGCGTGCCGGTAAAACCGTGTTTTCCATCGATATACCTTCAGGGATTAATGGCGATACCGCTGAAGTCATGGGAGAGGCGGTGCGGGCGGCATATACGATCAGCTTTGGGCTGCCAAAGCTAGGGAATATACTGTACCCAGGCAATGAGCTTTGCGGTAAATTATACATACATGGAATCTCTCTTCCCCCAGCGCTTTTGGACGGCGAGGATATTAAGATCGCCGTCAATGGGCCTCTACCTCTGCCGCGCCGCGCCTCGGATACGCATAAAGGGGATTTTGGGAAGGCCCTTTTTATCGCGGGCGCTTCATCCTATCCAGGCGCGCCCTATTTCGCCGCGCTGTCGTTTCTTAAGGCGGGCGGCGGACTGTCGTATCTCGCCGCGCCGGATTGCGTAAGCGCTCGTATTGGTTCAAAGGCCGGCGAGCTTGTCTATCTGCCACAAAAGTCCACCGTCTCGGGCGGTATTGCCTATGAGAATAAGGAAGGGCTTTTAGCCAAAGCTAAAAAAGCGGATTTCGTCGTTCTTGGCCCGGGTTTATCGCTTGATGAGGAAACCCAGAAGCTAGCCGCGGAACTTTGTTTGGAGCTAGACCGCCCTTTATTAATAGATGGAGATGGGCTGAGCGCCGCGGCGGAGAGCGTGGAACGCTTGGCTGAACGAACGGAGCCAACAATTTTAACGCCCCATCTTGGAGAAATGGCTAGACTAGTTAAATTCGATATTGAGTATATCAAAAAAAACCGTATCGAAATCGCAAAAGAGCTAGCTGAAGCCTGTAATTGTATTGTCGTTCTAAAAGGGGCGCGTACGCTGATCGCCCATCCCGACGGACGAGTGTTCATAAACCTTAGCGGGAATGCCGGTATGGCCACAGCCGGCTCTGGCGATGTGTTAAGCGGCGTTATCGCGGCGATGTTCGGGCTAGGTTTGCCCTCTGGCGACGCGGCGCGTTTGGGCGTTTTTACGCATGGCTTAGCTGGCGATCTGGCCGCTGACGCTTTTGGCCAGGACGGCTTAATAGCTGGCAATATATTGGATAGTCTTCCTACGGCTTTAAAACGCTTAAGGGAGAACTACCATTCTGTTACTGAGAACTGCTATAACAAAATTTATACTCTATGAAAAGAACTCTAAAAAAAGGATTCTTTATTAAATAGTGCCAAGAAGCCGGCGGCCGCGCGCGGCCGCCGGTCTACGAATCACGAAAGCGAAACCTTAAGCGGGCTGTGTAAGCCTTGAGCGAACGTGTCCACATACACTTTCCAAGAATCAAATTTCGTATATTGACCAGCCCTATCCCAACAGAACCCAGCCCAATATGAGGCGGCGCCTTTTTCATCGGCACGGCAAAGCATGAGAAGATTAAGTTCGTCCTCGGCCTGACCCTCATATAGAGCGGGATCGGCCACCAGGGCTAAGCCTTGTTCGCCCATGCCCATTTCAACCGCTTCCCATTTAGCTATCCAGCCTCGGTCCGCGTTAAGCTCCCATGTATCCCCTTCAACCTTTTTCAAGCCGGCGCCGGAAATAAGGGCGGTCGGCTTATCCGCTTTATAGAAGCTCCGGTAATGGGTCAGATGGTGCCCCGCGTCCAAAGAGATGCGTTTCGTTTCGCTAACCATTACGCCGTCAACGAGGTAGGGTTCGTAATCGAGATCAAACATCACGCGGATAGGCCCATTAGCCAGTTGGCGGGAAGTGATAAAGTTTTTTGATACCCATAACTTGTTTTTCGCCCAAAGGCCATTCCCGCCGCAGCCTCTGCTTAGACCCGCGGAATAAAAATCCGCGCCTTCGCCCTTATCCACATGGTAATCGTCCACCATAAACCAATCGTTAGCGACAAGACGGGAAGTACGCTTTACCCACACATCAACAGTGCTGCTCGCAAGCGGATTGGCTTTCCAATATTCAAGCGCTTTTCCGTAAATCCGATGCGCGACTAGGTCGTTTTCCCAGCAGAAATCGTCGTAACGCTCACGGACAAAACGACCGTAGGCTTTGAATTGCTCTTTTGTGTAAACGCGCTTATCGCCTAAGGCGACCGTGAAGGTCTTCTTTTCCCCAGCGGTAAAATCGGCCTGGAAAATTAATTGATCAATTGTACCATCTCCGTCAGAATCCAATGTTTGGCAAAGAACTTCCTTGCCGGAGGCGTCGCTGACATGAATGGTCGCGGCTTCGCCAGGGCCATTCATGGCTAACGCGGCGAGAGAAAGTTCTATGGTTTCGCTCCGTCTGGCGGTCTTTAAAGTATTTTCTACCGTGATAGTACTTTGCTTTGACATACGTGTATCTCCTATTGTGTGGCCGTCTGTTAAAAAGGCGGATAAAATGCGCGGCGGCGGTCCCGGCTTTGCCGGAACCGCCGCCGCGCGCCTTTAATAACGGGAAAACATATCAGCGGGCAAGCCAGCCGCCATCCACGGCTACCGTGTAGCCGTTCATATAGCTGGAAGCGTCGCTCGCCAGAAAAACCGCGGGACCCATAACGTCATCCGGGGTGCCCCAGCGACTGGCCGGAATACGGCCTAGGATCGCCTCGGAGCGATCCTGGTCAGCCCGTAGTTGGGCGGTGTTGTTGGTGGCCATGTAACCCGGAGCGATCGCGTTTATGTTGATGTTGTGCTTAGCCCATTCATTGGCCATAGCGCGGGTAATACCGGCAACGCCGGATTTCGCGGCGGTGTAAGACACGACGCGGATGCCGCCTTGGAAGGAGAGCATGGAGGCGATGTTGATAATTTTCCCGCCAGTGCCCTGTTTGAGATATTGGCGGGCGGCGGCCTGAGAGAAGAAGAATACCGTTTTAAGGTTCAGAGCCAGAACATCGTCCCAATCTTTTTCGGTAAAATCGATAATATCGGCGCGGCGAATAATGCCCGCGTTGTTCACCAGAATATCGACCTTGCCGAAAACCTTCACTGTCTCGTCTATAATTGTTTGGCAGGGCTCAACGCTCATAAGATTAGCGACTATGCCGTGGAAGGCACCGCCCGCTTTCTCTATCTTAGCCTTGGTGTCAGGCGAGTCCACATAGTCGACGCCCACCACCTTGGCGCCAGCCTCAGCCATGGCGACGCTCATCCCCTGGCCTAAGCCGGTTGAGGAACCCGTAACGATGGCGACCTTGCCCTTCAGGCTGAATTTATCAAGGATACTCATGCTTTCCCCCTATTTCAGTGTTTCGGGCGACACGAAGTCCATGTCGTCAAAGGTTTGGTTTTCACCGGCCATACCCCAAATAAAGGTATAGCTACCGGTACCCACTCCAGCGTGGATAGACCAGCTCGGGGAAACGATGGCCTGCTCGTTAGCGACTACCAGATGGCGGGTTTGCGTCGGCTGGCCGTGGAGGTGGATTACCCTGGCGTCGGGGGCCATGTCGAAGTATAGGTACACTTCCATGCGCCGCTCATGGGTATGGCAGGGCATGGTATTCCAAACGCTACCTTTTTCCAGAATGGTCATACCCATTACTAATTGGCAGCTTTTGCAAACGGCCGGATGGACGTATTGGTAGATAGTCCTAGCGTTGGAGGTTTCAGACGCTCCAAGTTTCTTGGGATTCGCCTTAGACAGCTCAATTTTCACTGTTGGATAGCTCTGGTGGGCGGGTGAACTCACCAGGTAAAATTTCGCGGGATCGGAAGGTGATACGGACTCAAAGGAAACTTCTTTGGTTCCCATGCCTACATAAGCACCGTCGCCTTTGGCCATTTCATAAACTTTGCCGTCCAGAATCATGCGACCGGCGGCGCCGATGTTGATAACGCCTAATTCGCGCCGCTCCAGGAAATAGTCGGTGCCGAAATCTTTACCGGCTTCTAGGCTGAGTTTGTTTTTGATCGGCTTGGCGCCGCCGAAAACCACCCTATCCTGGTGGCTGTAAGTGAGAGCGATCTCGCCATCAACAAATACTTTCTCCACAAGGAAGTGTTTGCGCTGTTCCTCTGTCGTGTAGCGCTTGGCGTCCTCTGGATGGTTCGAATAACGGATATCCAACTTCATCGTCATCTCCTTATGTCCGATCAAATAATAATATAGACCAGCCGTGAGGCGGCTGGCCTCCTAACGATTAACGCGACCTGAACCGTCCCCCTTTAGCAGGGTTTCAACCTCGGTTTTGCTCACTATATTAAAATCTCCTAATAGAGAATGTTTTAGCGCGGAAGCGGCTACCGCGAAATCCAAGGCCCGCGCTTCGTCTCCCGGAAAATTTAATAAACCATAGATAAGTCCGGCGGAAAAACTATCCCCTCCGCCAACTCTGTCAACGATATCATCGATATCGAATTTTCGTGAGGCGCGGAAGCCAGCTTCGCCATGAAGGACCGCTGACCAGCCGTTGCGGTCCGCGGAGCGGCTTTCGCGAAGGGTTATCGCCACAATTTTAATATTTGGGAAATGGTTTTTGACCGCTTCCGCTAAACGACGATAATTTTCCGTGTCTAATTCGCCTTTAGCCACATCCACACCTTCGGCGGCTATGCCCAGGCACATTTGGACATCTTCCTCATTGGCGATTATCACGTCAGCGAGCGCTGTCAGGGGCCGCATCATCTCTGGGGCTTTTACGCCATAATTCCATAATTTTTTTCGGTAGTTCAGATCGATAGATACCTGAGCGCCAGCCGCTTTCGCGGCTTTGATAGCTTCCATCGCCGTATCGGCGGCGTCGCGTGATAGGGCGGGTGTAATTCCTGTTATATGGAACCAATCAGCCTTGTTGAACAGGCCGCGCCAATCGATATCATTCGGCTTTATTCGCGCGACACAGGATGCGTCACGGTCGTAAACGACATTAGAGGGCCGCTGATTTGCCCCTGTTTCCAAAAAGTAAATACCTAAGCGGCCTTTCGCCCGCTTTATGCCTGACACATCCACGCCATAGCGGCGAAGCTCGCGGAGGGCGGCTTCGCCAATGGGGTTGTCCGGCAATATGGTGGTAAACAGCGCTTGTTCGCCCAATACAGCTAGAGAAACGGCTACGTTAGCTTCGCCGCCGCCAAAGCTGGCTTCTAAGAGCGGCGATTGAAACAGGCGTTCGTTCGCCGGCGATTTTAGTCGGAGCATGATCTCGCCAAAACTGACTATCTTATGCATGTGTCCTCCGCGTTCAATATCGATCTTTACAAATACGAAACCTAAACTTCCTTTCGAACCTTTTAGAAAATGTGGGTTTTGAGTCGTTGTATCTATAGAATATACTTATGAGACAAAGCCGTCAATCATTTTTGAAACAAGAGTTCATTTTTTAACAAGTCTGTGTTATACTCAGTCCGCGTAGGAGGAGTATATGCATCCAATTTTGAACACCGTGGCTGGTATCGGTTTAGTGCCGGTCATAAAAATCGATGACGCCGCTAAGGCGCTTCCCTTAGGCAAGGCCCTGGCCGCGGGCGGGATTCCAGTCGCCGAGCTTACTTTTCGTACCGCCGCCGCTGAAGAAGCGATCCGGTCTATGGCGCGAGAATGCCCCGATCTTTTAGTGGGAGCCGGTACCGTCATAAATGTGGATCTGGCTAAAAAAGCTCTCGCCGCCGGCGCTAAGTTTATCGTCGCGCCTGGTTTTAACCCCGCTGTGGTGGATTATTGTCTTGAGCGCGGCGTGCCTGTATTGCCCGGCGTCAATAACGCCTCTCAAATAGAAGCCGGTTTGGCTAAGGGGCTGGAAGTGTTCAAGTTTTTTCCAGCTGAGGCTTCCGGGGGCGTCGCGATGATAGAAGCCTTAGCCGCTCCTTTCGGCGGCGTAAAATTCGTGCCCACCGGCGGCATTAACGCCGCGAACGCCGGCGACTACGCTAAACGGGACGCCGTTTTAGCGATTGGCGGAAGCTGGATGGTAAAATCCGATCTTATCGCCGCTGAAAAATGGGACGATATCAAAAAACTTTGTGAGACAGCGGTAACGGCCATACAAGGGTTTAGCTATGCCCATCTTGGTATAAACCTTTCCAATGAGGCGGAAGCTTTCTCCGTCTCGGAGCCGCTGACAAAATTCGGTCTGCTTCCAAAAGATGGCGCTTCCTCAATCTTTGTCGGCGGCGTTTTTGAGCTTATGAAGAGTGTCGGTCGTGGCGAGCGCGGCCATGTCGCCATGAAGTGTAATAATGTAGAGCGGGCGCTGGTTTATTTAGCTCGTTTCGGCTTCAAGGGCGTTGAGGAAACGGCGAAATATGAGAAGGGCCATCTAAAAGTCATCTATCTCGATAAGGAAATAGGCGGATTCGCCTTCCATCTGGTGCGGGATTAATGGTTTCGTAATTCGCTATTAATTTTTAGGGGGGCTTCCATCGCGTGAAGGAAGGCAATGTGGCGCGCAAAGAAGGAAGGTTCCATCGTTTTAATCCTGCTGTCTATTAAAAAAAAGCTATTTGATATTTTTAAGCTTTCGCTTTCCCCAAAGCGGTCGTAGAATAAGGCCATACTATTTCGTAAATAGTACATATTCAAAGAGGTTTGGAGGCTTCACATGAAAAATTCTCAAAAACTTTCTTTCACGTTCTTCGGTATCTTTTTATTCGTTTTTCTCAACACCCTATTCTCTTGCGCCGGTCTTTTTGGCCCCGATAAAAAAGGTTCCTTGATAATCAGGTCTTATTCGGAGAGCTACGCGGCTGACCCCTCAGTTATTACGGCCGATCTGCGTATCCAAGCTATATTGGATGTGGCCGGTCCCAATAGTTACGCGGAGACTGTTGTGACGGACGATTTGGGTTATTACGATTTCGGCGAGCTGGTCGTGGGGGAATATACCATACAGCCGCGCTACTTCCCCGTGAGCGCCGCTAGAACCGTTACGGTCCGCGCCGATATGGAAACGGAGGAAGCTGTCCCCATCCCCGCAGTAGCTATGTCCTTTTACGTATTGAATGGCGGAAGCGTCGCCTTGAGCGAAACGGACATAAGAAAAGCGCTGTGCGCGGCGCTGGATAGAAGCGCCATTCTAGGAATCGTCGGCGAGCCTAAGCAAGCGCTTTACAATATGGTTCCTCCTCAAATGGCCGGGCCTTGGATGGTTTCCGCCCTTTCCTTATCGGAATCTATCCAAACCGCCAATACGCTCCTTGGCGAACACGCTGACATAGAATTCGGGATCTTATTCAATGACTCGCCCGAAAATCAAACTATAGCGGAGAGTCTGCAAAGCTCGTGGCAGAACCTTAGCGGCTCCGGTTTTACGGCGGTGACCGTAAATTTGACTAGTCAGGCTTGGGATGCTTTTATTCAAACGCGGGATACCGATAAAAATTTTGATGTCGCTCGCCATGGTTGGGTGATGGATTCCAATAATCTACTGGTGTTTTATGAATCCCTTGGTAATTACATAGATGACGACGCTTATACCGGCTGGCTGACCAGCGCGCGTGACAAGCTGGAAAGCGGAGATATCACGGGCTATGAGAATGATATTGTAGCGATAAATAATTACTTGATCGATAACGCATTTATTCTGCCTTTGTATTCTTATTAGGCGGCTATAATAATATGGAGCCGCTTTTCCCCTTTGGGTTAGAAGGGGGAAAGCGGGTTTTTTGTACTGCTGCCAATTTTGTTGGAAATGAATTTCCTTGGTTTTTTATATTTAGCAGGGACTTACTAGAATAAAATCACAAGTTCTTAGATGGGACCAGAACTTTACGCGGATATTTCTCATTGATGGCTTGACTCGCGGTAACGAGAATCTGGGCTAAATGTGTAACTACACCGATGCTGATACAGGATTTCTATGTGGGAATCAGCGGTTCCAGCGTGCAACAAAATTGGCAGCAGTTGGTTCTTTTCATTGGGTCTTCTTAATTGGCGAAAATTGCCCTGCCTGTGGGCGCTGAATACTGCCTTATGTGCTAACGGCATTTTAACTTTGGTTTTCCGTCGCCTAGATCGTCGGTGTAGGGTGTCGACATCGCTTTTGATGAAAGCGTCATATTGGTCTACTCTATCAATAGGAAGGAAAACATGAATATCCTCATTACCGGCGCTTTCGGCGGAATCGGTTCGCTCGTCATCGACGAGGCGCTTCGGCGTGGCCATCAGGTCACCGCCTTCGACGTCCAAACCCGCGCCAACGCGAGGATAGCCGTGAAGCGCCGAAGCCAGGGCGTCAAGGTTATCCTGGGCGATATTAGGAATGGCGGCGATATCGCGGCGGCCGTGGCTGGCCAAGATGTCGTTATCCATATGGCGGCCATCCTGCCTCCGGCCAGCGAGAAAAATCCCGACTTGTGCCGCACGGTCAATGTCCTCGGCACCGAAAACCTCATCGCGCGTCTCCGTGAAAGCCCGTCGCCGCCAGCCTTGGTGGAAGTATCGTCAGTCAGCGTCATGGGACCGACTCAAAACGCGCCGCCGCCCGTTTCGGCGGATCGGGTGACGCGGGCTTCTGACGTTTATTCTCATAGTAAGATCGATGCCGAAGCCGCGGTCCGTGCTTCTGGCTTACGTCACTGCGTGCTGAGGCTGGCCGCCGTCTTACCCACGACGCTCAATTTTACGAACATTTTAAAGATGATCGGACTTATTTTCGATATGCCTTTGGCCGCGCGCTGCGAAATCGTGTTCGATATCGATGTCGCCTATGCCCTGGTATCCGCCGCGGAGCGTCTTGCTGAATTGGACGCGATCGATGGACTCGTGGGCTTTATCGCCGGCGGTGAAGCGCAAGGCTGCCAAATCGTTGTCAAGGAAATGTTCGGCGGCATTCTTGGCTCCTTCGGTCTTGACAGTTTGGATGAGGGGCTTTTTGCCCAGGATTTGAACGCTTACTATCTGGATTGGTATGATACCGCCAACACTCAAGCGCTTTTCGGCTATCAGCGCGTTTCTTTTCGCCAGTGGAAGAGCCTGATCGTGACTAAGTATCGTTGGGCGTTACCCTTGATCGTCGTTTTCCGGGGCTTTATTATCAGCTTTATCGCCAGGCGGTCGCCGAGGTACGCGGTCCCGAGGAAATAAGGGAGGGGCCCGTAGATTTTAGCCGCAACAAAATTGGCAGCAGTGGTTATCGATTTTTCTATTCGTGAATATATAGGATCGCCGCTCCTTAAGGCTGGTGATAATATTATATGTAAAACGTTGCGGCTTTGGGTGTAGCGCGATAAATTAGTATCATCGGCTGTAAGCCGATATGCCGGGATATGTCCGGTATACTTTTCCTAGAGGAGTTCGCTTTGAAATCTAAACGGCTACGTGTGGCTTTATTCACCGCGGCTTTTGCCTTAATCGTTGGCTCTGTTTGGGCCCAAAATCGTACGGCATTAACCATAATGTGCGACAAGGTTGGGGCGCAGGTCTATATCAACAATCGTCTGGTTGGTACCACCACGCCCAATTTCTCGCAATTGGTTCCGGCGGGGACTTACGCAGTCGTCGTGAAAATGCGCGGTTATCCCGATTTTTCCAAAACCGTCGTCGCGACCGGCTCTCCTATTACACTGACGGTGAAATTCGACGCGGCGCCGTCATCCTCTCAGAGCCCGACGACCGCCGCCGTCCCAAGTCCCTCCCCGGTCCAGATACCGGCGCCGACCCTGGTTAAGCCCAGAACCCTGGGCGCCGCCTCGACTCTAGGCGGCGCGACAACGACCGCCCCTAAACCAAGCGTCCCCGCCGAGACGCCGACGGTCACGCCGATGACCAGCGGCGACGCGTATAGTTTCCAATTCCTGCCTATCTCGAACAGTGCATTATTCCGGGTTGCCGTTTACGGTGATGGCAAATATTTGATAAGCGGCAATAGCGGCGTTCTATTCTCTTCACCTGATGGTGTGGATTGGAAGCGGCAAAGCTCTATTCCTATTACTAATGTGTTGGACATTATTTACGCCGGCGGTCAATTCGTGGCTGTCGGGGATTGGGGCGGTATCGCCACGTCGAAGGATGGTATTTCCTGGACGCGCCGAACATCGGGCGTTGACAAGCATTTGGCTTCCATCGCTTATTCCGGCAATCGTTATGTAGTGAGCGGTCAATTTGGGGTATTGCTCTATTCAAACGATGGTATTTCCTGGACTTCTCTTAAGACTGGGCTTTCTTCCCACATTAGTTCCGTCGCCTATGGTTCAGGCCTCTTTGTGGCCGTTACCCAGGACGCGACGGTGTTGACTTCCTCAAACGGTATCACCTGGAAACAAGCATCGCTACGTTTATATCCGCTCCAAGCTCAAGCCGTCATTTACGGCGATAAGGGTTTTGTCATTGGCGCCTCTGGCCAGAACGCGGTTCTTCTCCATTCCACGGATGGAAATAATTGGACACGAACTTACGAAGCTATTGGACAGGCTGCTTTCCGTAGTCTGTTCTGGGATGTGGATCGTTATTTGGCCGTGAACGGCAGCGAAATAGTAGAGTCCAAAGACGGGAAAGTCTGGTCCTCAGTCGTTTCCGGAACCACAAAACCGCTATTTAAGCTGGCTTCAGGCGGCGGCGCTACAATTATAGTCGCGTCTGACGGGTCTGGCCTTATCGTCAGCCGGACCCCCGGTAAAGAAAGCCCGAAAATACTAACCCCGCCCACTCCTCCTGTCGCGACGCCTACTCCGAGGCCGCTGACGCCGACCGTTCCCGCCGCCAAGCCAGTCGTCCCAGCCAAGCCGGCCGTGGCCGACTACGTGATGGTACCGGCCGGAACCACCAGCGCCGCCAACGGCAATATCAAGCTGGACTACGCCATAGAAGCGAACAAGTACGAGGTGACCAACGCCGAATTCCTGGCCTTCCTCAACGACCCGGCGTCCGGCGTCAGAGTCAACGGCACCATGGTCGTCAATAAGGACAACATCGGCTATTTCGAGATGAATCGCGACGAGTGTCAGATAGCTTACAAGGGGAACGCGTTCTATCTCAAAGAAGGTGTCGATGCTAAGGGCAATAAGATCGATCTGGCCAATTACCCGGTGGTGTTCGTCACTTGGTACGGAGCGGCGGCTTATTGTAACTGGTTGAGTGTCAAGAACGGCTTAAGTCCCGTATATGACATCCGAGTCGGCGAATACTGGGAGAATTTATTAACGAATAAGGACCTTAGCAAAGCGGCGGGATTCCGCTTGCCGACTGACAGGGAATGGATGTACGCCGCGCGGGGCGGCGCCGCTGGTCAAGCCACCGATTATGCCGGCAGTAATGTGTTCGGCGATGTCGCCTGGCATTATCACAACGTCATGAACGTCCCCGGGGTTTCGCGCCTGTATGGCGGCGGAACGGATTGGCACGGCACCATGCCGATCGGGACGAAGAAAGCAAACGAGCTGGGCCTCTACGATATGAGCGGAAACGCCTGCGAATGGGCAATCAACATGTCGGTGCGGGGCGGTTCCTTCGCCGCTGATTCCTCAGGGATAAAGGTTGACAGTTGGTTCGCGGCGAGCGCGGCCTGGAACGCTAACCAAAGCGGTTTCCGGGTGTTCCGGACCGCCCTCGGG
The DNA here is from genome assembly GCA_964546285.1 of uncultured Treponema sp. Lineage (GTDB taxonomy): Bacteria > Spirochaetota > Spirochaetia > Treponematales > Breznakiellaceae > CAZJJK01. The sequence continues at coordinate 21,550 of CAZJJK010000024.1, forward strand.
ACGCGTCCGGGCGCCGCGGCTGCCACCGCGCCTGTAGCCGCACCAATGGCCGCCAAGCCGGCCGTGGCCGACTATGTGATGGTGCCGGCCGGAACCACCAGCGCCGCCAACGGCAATATTAAGCTGGACTACGCCATAGAAGCGAACAAGTACGAGGTGACCAACGCCGAGTTCCTTGCCTTCCTCAACGACCCAGATTCCGGCGTCAGACTAAACGGCGACGTGATTGTCAATAAGGGTAATATCACGTATTTCGGAATGACCGGCGACAGCCAAATAGGCTACAACGGTAGTTCTTTCTATCTCAAAGAAGGTGTCGATGCTAAGGGCAACCAGATCGATCTGGCCAATTACCCAGTGGTGTTTGTCACCTGGTACGGGGCTGCGGCCTATTGCAACTGGTTGAGCGTCAAGAACGGTTTAAGTCCCGTATATGACATCCGAGTCGGCGAATATTGGGAAAATTTACTAACGAATAGGGACCTTAGCAAAGCGGCGGGATTCCGCTTGCCGACTGACAGGGAATGGATGTACGCCGCGCGGGGCGGCGCAGCCGGGCAAAACACCGCTCACTCCGGTGCCGATACGGCTGATACCGTGGCTTGGTATACGAGTAATACCAAGAATGTCGCCGGCGTATCGCGTTTGTATAACCCGACACCGTCCGCGCCTTCATGGTCGGGTACCATGCCTGTCGGGACGAAGAAGGCGAATGAGTTAGGTCTCTACGATATGAGCGGAAACGCCTGCGAATGGGGAATCGATACGTCGGTCAGGGGTGGTTCCTTCGCCATGGACGCCGCGGGAGTGAGGGTGGACAGTTGGTTCTCGGCGAACGCGGCTTGGAATGCCTCGCAGAGCGGTTTCCGTGTATTCCGCACCGCCATCGGGACGCGGCCTGGCGCCGCGGCGGCCGTCAAGCCCGCGGTTCCCGCCGCCAAACCGGTCGCGGCCCAGCTTGGTTCTGTCGTTGATATACCCTTATCCGCGACCGGGAAAGAGATAAGCTTCACGATCGGCGATTACGGGACGGCCGACGAAGCACGTTATTTTAAAGTTGCCGTTCCAGACGCTAAAGGCTATCGAGTGGCGGCGTATGACCCTTCGATGAAGGGATCGTTCTATATGTATGTGTACAAAGACGCGGCCATGACGCGGGAGAGCGGGGACGGCCGGCGCGAAACTGGACGGCTAGATCATCCCACAAACGGTAATATGTATTTCCGCGATTTCGCGGAACCTGGAACGTACTACATTAAGGTCGTAAACCGTCGCAAAAGCGGAATCATCGAATGTTCGGCGGCGTTCTGGCAATATAACCGAATCTATGATGGAGAGCGCTAAGCTTTTATGGCGAGGGAGGCTCCGCCGAACTAGGCCGGTTTTGGCGGAGGCTCCAAAAGTTATAAGCTTATGTGATAGTTCCCGTGGAAAAGAGCCGGCCGCGGGCCGGCTCTTTTTATAAGCCGGTCGTGAGAACTGCTTCCGCCTGCGTTTCGCTCAACACGCCGGCGGCCACCAAGTCCCGGGCCTGTCGGCTGACGCCATGGTCAAAAAACAGGCGGTCATCCGTGCCGATCGTAACTGGAACGCCGGCCTCTACCATTTTCCCTATGGGATGTGTCTTGAGCGAAGTCACCGCGCCCAGCATGACGTTGCTGCGAGGACATACATTGCAGCGGACGCGTCGGTCGGCGAGAAAGCGTAACACCTTATCGTCGGCCGCGGCGCCTATGCCATGTTGAACTTCATCCAGATCGAAAAATTCAACAAAACGTTTAACTGATTTCGCGTCGGAAAATTCCCCGACATGGGCTTTTTTCTTTATGCCATGACGCGCGGCGGATGTAAATATTTTTTTAAAGTCGTGTATGCCATCTTCAATTTCGGGTCCGTATAAATCTATGCTTTTAAAAACGCCGCTATCTAGAAGCGAAGGGACCCATTTATTGATAAGTTTTTTATCAAAGGTTTTACCTAAGCCAAGCTCGGGGCGAACATCCATGTGGCCCGCGTACGAGCTCACAAAGCTGGTAATCATTTGGAGAAAAGCGTCCACGTTCCCATTGAAATGAACGAGAAAACCAATATCGATTGAGCCTTCAAGTATGGTCACGCCATCTTTTTTCGCGTCCATTAATGCCATGGAAATAAGGCTGCGTACGTCTTCGGCTGTTCTACAGCGCGGCCTAGTATAAACGGAAATAACATCGTGCATATCGTCCAAGCCAGCCATCGGTCTGGGAAAATCTGGAATAGGTATTCCCGACCAGGCGACATAGGAGCGATAACGCATGCCAAGATTTAGGTGGTTGTGGGCGTCAACTTTCGGCAAGCTTTTGTAATAAAATAAATTCTTCATGCTCCATCCTTCAGGAAGCTAATAAACGATTAGTATAAGTATAACACAGCGCTAATAAAAAATAAGTCTTTTAGGGAGAGTCTAAGCCGAGAGCCTTAGATCAACATGCTTATTTAATTATTAATCAATTCTTTGCTTCCTTCCAGGCAAAAAAGGGGATTTAGTGTTTGAAATTCGATTGAGCGGGCGCTTGACCCAGCTAAATAAATCCGCGATCTTTCAAATACGTTGAAAATCAAGTCCAGGAGTTAGGATTGAAAGAGATACGCCGCGTTTTAATATTGGGTGTCGGTGCCGTTGGCGCCGCGGTCGCGACTGTTATTCAAGACGCGGATCCGGATGGCCTTGCCGTATTAGTCGACGGAGAGCGACGCTTAAGGTACGAAAAGGACGGGTTTATTGTTAATGGTAGGAAGCGAGCTTTTCGCCTTATTGGCGAGAATGATGACTGGGACGCTGATCTTATTATCGTAGCCGTAAAACACCAGCAACTAAAAGACGCTATCCTTGGCTTGCGACAACGTGTCGGTCCTGAGAGTGTTGTATTGTCCTTATTAAATGGTATTGAAAGCGAGGAAACTATTGGCGCCGTCCTAGGACAGAAACCGCCGTTTGCCATGATACTGGGTATAGACGCCGTACGTGAAAAGAACGCTGTATCTTTTTCGTCCCAAGGGCGTATTTTTTTCGGTGAGAGCGTTAATCCCAAGGACTCGTATAGTGATCGGGTGCGTCGAATCGCTCGGTATTTTGATAGGGTTGGCGTCGCTTATGAAATACCGGCCGATATGCTCCACGCTCTATGGTTCAAGTTTATGATCAATGTCGGTGTAAACCAAGTATCGGCCTTGCTTAAGGCTCCCTATGGCGCGATCAAGACAGTACCTGAAGCGAAAATACTGACGGATTCCGCCATGAGAGAAGTGATAGCGCTTTCCAAAGCGGCTGGTGTCCCTCTGTCTGAAGTGGATTTGGATAAATGGTATGCCACCTTAGCTACATTGGATCCAAAGGGTAAGACTTCCATGCTCCAAGATGTTGAGGCGAAGCGGCGGACTGAAGTTGACATTTTCGCTGGATCGGTAATGGCTTTAGGCGAGAAATATGGCATCGATGTTCCAACGAACCGTTTCTTATATTTAGCTATAAAGGGGCTTGAAGCGGCAAGGGAGAGCACCGATGAGTTTTAACGCCGAACTTAAGGTGCGTACGTATGAGTGCGACGCGAACGGGCATGTCAATAACGCGGTGTATCTTCATTATTTGGAATATGCTAGGGGCGCTTTTTTAGAGGATGTCGGGTTTGATTATAAGAAAATGATGGAAGCTGGCTTTGGTCTCTATGTTACGCGAGTGGAAATAGATTATAAGGCGCCGGCTTTCGCCAATGATGTTTTGACCATACGATCCATGCCAATAAAGAAAGGAGCGGCTAGCGGTGTTATGAGACAGGAAATATACAGGGGGGAGGAACTTCTTATAAAAGCCACCGTAACCTGGGCCTTTGTGGATCGTAGCGGCAAGCCGACGCGTATTCCTCCAGAGTGGGACTTGCCTGGCTTACGTCCCCTCCTAATTCCCGTTTAATTGTTATCCAAAGAAGCGAATCCGAGAGCTGATAGCCCCCAGGGCTTGTTATATATAGTTTTGTTCAGGTTCGCGTAGCTTGAGTAAAAAGGCGCTTGGGACTATCCTGCCCTTATGCTTGACAAGCTGAATACCTCCACCTGCCCGGCGGCTCCGGCTTCCGGAGGGGGCCGCCGAAAAGGCAATTTTCTTCGTTTTATGGCCTATGTTCGTCCCTATGCCCGCTATATCGTAGCGGCCGCCATCGGCGGTGTAGTGAAATTCTTAATCCCTCTTATTGTTCCCCAACTGACGCGCTACTTAATTGATAACATATATAGCGACGCGTCTTTGCCCAAGCCGGAGAGGTTTGGCGTTTTATTCGCGCTGATTGGTTTTATGTTTGCTATTTATATCTTTATCTGGCTACCGTTTACATATATTCGCCATTATTTTTCGTCAAAAGCCGGCCATAGGTCGGTTTTTGATCTTCGTTGTGATCTATATGACCATATCCTCCGGATGCCAGCTTCCTTTTTTAATGAAAAACGTTCCGGCGGTATCGTTTCCCGATTGATCGGCGATGTTACCCTAGCTCAGAATCTTGTTGGCACGGCTCTTACCAATGTCTGGATGGACGCTTTTTCTCTTGTGTTTGTTGTCGTGTTTCTCTTTAAACTAGACCCGCCGACCGCCGCGATGGCCTTAATCACTTTCCCGCTTTATCTGTATTTTTTTAAGCGTCTTGGCGCGAAGATTAAAGAATCAAGCCGTCAGGTTCAAGAAGAGATAGAGATTATTTCTGGTAACGCGCAGGAAAAAATTCTTGGTAGCACGGTTGTTAGAGCTTTTGGCGGTGAGCCGGAGGAGCGGAAAAACTTTCGGCGTGATTCTGACCGTCTTTTTGAAACAACCATGAAATCAAGCTTTCTTCAAAGCGCGAATATTACTATTTCCGGTTTCTTGACCAGTATCGCGCCGTTGATTGTCACTCTATTTGGGGGGTCTCGGGTTATCAACGGCGATATTAGCGTTGGTACCCTGGTGGCGCTTGGTATGTATCTGCCTTCGCTGTATCTACCCTTGCAACGTTTTTCAGAGCTGAATGTGGTCTTCGCCAACTCTATGGCCGCGATTGATCGTATTTTTGAGATTATTGATAGTCCCCCGGATATAGCTGACGCTCCCGACGCCCAGGACGCGCCGGAAGGAGGCTTTGCGGGAGGGCTTGAATTCCGCGATGTTAGTTTTTCGTATGAGAAAGGCGTTCCGGTTTTGGATCATCTATCCTTATCCATAGCGCCGGGGGAACGTATTGCCATAGTCGGGTCAAGCGGATCGGGAAAGACTACTGTTTCGTCTCTTATCCCGCGCTTTTGGGATGTGGATGCTGGCGCGGTATTAGTGGATGGAATAAATGTTAAAGCCCTCAAGCTTCGGTCGTTGCGTAAAGAAGTAGGTATAGTCCTTCAGGAACCTGTTCTTTTTTCCGGTACCGTAATGGACAATATCTTATATGGAAATCCCGGCGCGTCAGAAAGCTCCGTGATAGAAGCGGCGAAACTGGCCAACGCCCAGGACTTTATTATGGCTCTGCCAAGAAAGTTCAATACCGAAGTCGGGGAGCGCGGCGTAGCCTTGTCCGGCGGTCAGAAGCAACGTATAACCATAGCCAGAGCCTTTCTGAAAAACCCGCGTATTCTTATCTTAGATGAAGCTACCAGCGCCCTGGACGCCGAAGCCGAGGGTCTTATTCAGGAAGCGTTAGAAAGATTGATGGAACGTCGGACAACGATAGTGATCGCTCATAGGCTATCCACGGTCGCCAACGCCGATCGCATCATCGTTCTTGAAAAGGGTCGTATAGTGGAAAGCGGCAGCCATAGCGAATTGTTGGCTTCCGGCGGTCGCTATCATCGCTTCATGGCGACTCAACTGCGCTTGTAGCTGGCGGCCATAAAATGAGCGCCGTCCCATGCGGGGACTGAGGGAGAAAAGCTTATGCGTAACGGGGAATCAGCTGTCCCGATCTGGGAGGACCCGGAAGTAACGAATAGCGGGCGCTTAGCTATTCATTCCGCTCTTTTCCCCTTCCCTGATATGGAAACGGCTTTTACTGACGCTCAAAAGGGGCCCCGTGGTCGTATACATAACCCGGGAGAGCTGGCCAACAGTCCTTGGGTATTGAGTTTGGATGGAAGTTGGCGGTTTTTCTTGGCGCCAAGACCGAACTCGTTGCCAGAAGCTTGGAATGGGCTGACTTTTGATGACTCTGGCTGGCCGCTTATAAGTGTTCCCGGCTCATGGTGTCTCCAGGGTTTTGATAAACCGCACTATACCAATGTGCTTATGCCCTTCCCCAATCCGCCGCCAGCCTCGCCCCATGATAACCCCACGGGGCTTTATCGTTTGCGCTTAAAAATACCGGCCGCTTGGATGGAACGGCGGCTTATACTGAGGATAGGTTCAGCTGAGAGTTGCCTTTTTGTCTACGCTAATGGTCATTTAGCCGGCTTTTCCAAGGACAGCCATTTGCCCGCTGAGTTCGAGCTTAGCCCCTTTATAAAGGGCGATGAGTTGCTTCTAGCTTTGGCCGTTATTCGTTATTCCGATTCCAGCTTTATTGAGGACCAGGATAATTGGTGGCTTGGTGGTTTGCATCGATCTATTTGCCTGTATTCTCCTTCTTCCCTGGCTATCGCCGATATTGACGCCCGCGCGATTCTGAATTCTGATTATGTATCGGGAAAAGTGGAGCTCGCGGTAGAGTTGGATGGCGACTCCAGTACCCCGTACAACGTCAGCGCTTCTTTACGCGGGCTGGATGGCGTGGAAAAAGCGTCCGTCAGTATGAAACTAGCGCCGAATTACCAAACTAATCAACGGAAAGCTCGTTTTGTCCTATCGCTTTCAGAAATAGAGCCTTGGACAGCGGAGACTCCCAAGCTCTATGTTCTTGTTTGCTCTCTTTCGGCTCCTGATGGGCGGCTTCTGGAAAGCCGCGCCTGTCGGCTTGGTTTTAGGACCGTTGAAGTTAGGGATCGATCCTTTCGTATCAACAATAAAAGCGTATATATAAAGGGCGTTAATCGGCATGAACACCATGAGCTCCATGGCCGCACTCTATCTATCACGGATATGGTGAAGGATATCGAACTTTTAAAACGGCATAATTTCAACGCGGTACGGACTTCTCATTATCCAAACGACGAACGCTGGTACGAATTGTGCGATGAGTACGGCTTGTATGTTTTTGATGAAGCCAATATTGAAAGTCACGCGTATTATGACACAATTTGCCGTGATCCCCGCTGGCTTAAGGCTTTTGTTGAGAGGGTATCGCGCATGGTGCTACGTGATAAGAATCATGCCTGCGTCGTCGCTTGGTCGCTAGGCAATGAGTCTGGGTTCGGGCCTAACCATGATGCCGCCGCTGGCTGGGTCAGACGCTTTGATCCATCCAGGCCGCTTCACTATGAGGGCGTGAGCCGTCCAGAATGGGGCCAAGCTTGGGCGACCCTGGAATCACTTAAGCGAGGCCGATCAGTCAGTGATTTTGTCTGTCCCATGTATCCGTCTTTGGCTTTGATTATGGCTTGGGATAGGACCAGCGACGATGATAGACCAATGATTATGTGTGAATACTCCCACGCCATGGGCAATTCCAATGGCGGCCTTGCCGCTTATTGGGCCGCGATAGAAGCTGGGCGCGGTCTGCGCGGGGGCTTTATCTGGGAATGGGCTGATCACGCCTTCCTAGTCGGCGAGGACGGCGTAAACACGCCAAGCTTATTGGAAGCGCCTGGCCCAAACGCTATATGTTCACGGGATATGGGCTCTGAAG
>CAZJJK010000024.1:29421-33009 GCA_964546285.1 uncultured Treponema sp.
TTATTGGAAGCGCCTGGCCCAAACGCTATATGTTCACGGGATATGGGCTCTGAAGCCTTGGCTCTTGGTTCTGGTAAGCCCTGGCGCTACGGGGGCGATTTTGGGGATGAACCTTCCGATAGAGACTTTATAAGCGATGGCCTGCTTTTTCCGGATCGCCAAGCTAAACCGGCTTTGGCTGAATGCGCCTATCTATTCCAGCCCTTTAAAATCGATTTTAGCCAAGCCTCCTCGCCTTTTTCCGGCTGTATCCGCGTTCAAAGTCGATATTCTTTCCGCGTCGCCGACGGTTTCAAGTTGAACTGGAGCGTTCATAATGGGGCTATGGACGCTGTTGAGGCTATTCTCGCCTCCGATAGCTTAACCTTGCCCCCTATTGGGCCGGAAGAGGCCGTGACGGTGGATCTAGGGTTTGGCCCTGACCTTCTCGCGCGTATAAAAACGGCTGGCCTTCGCGCTGAAGTGGTTCTTCATATCGATATCGCCTTGGGGAAAGATGAGCTTGGCGTTCCGAAGGGCGCTATAATAGCCAAAGAGGCCTTAACGCTGTCGTGGATAAGCGCTTCTCCCTTTAGCGTTATGTATCAGTCCCAGAGGATGATGTCTTCGCCCGTCGGATTAGGCGAGGGCTCTTCCAGAACCAACGTATCGGCCGCTTTTTCGGAGGAGGGGTTTTTATGTTCGCTTAAGGGCGCGGATGGCGCCGAATGGCTGTCCGGACCCCTGCGGCCCTGTCTTTTCCGCGCGCCAACCCAGAACGATGGTCTTAAGAACTTCATAGAGCGGCGTGGCCAAAGCGATTACGAATTCTACTATAAAGATAAAGTCATGTACGATTGGCTAGATTGGGGCTTAGCGGAACTACGGTACGAGCTGCTTGAGGATAAAAAAGAGGAAAAGCGGCGCTGTACACAGCATAGACTAACGAATCCCGGCGGCCATCCTATCGGAGAATTTTATCAGGATTGGGATTTTGACATCACAGACGGTTCAATAATCGCGCGTTTCCGCTTTTCGCTGGAAAACGCTCTGTGCGAGCTTCCTCGGCTGGGTGTCGCTTGCCGCTTAAGAGCGGCTGAATCGGTAGCTTGGTTTGGCCTAGGCCCTCATGAGGCTTATTCGGATAGGGCCGCGTCCGCTCGTTTAGGCCGTTGGTCAGCCAGTCTGGAGTCTTTATCGGTTCCTTATATTATGCCGCAGGAAAACGGCAATCGGCATAAGACGCGATGGCTGGCTATTCATTCCGGATCTGGCGGCGGGGCCTTAAACGTGGCGGGGGCTTCGCCCTTTGATTTTTCCTTGACTCCTTATTCCGTAGATGATTTATGGCGGACCCGACACTGGGATTGTTTGCCTAAATTCAGCGAAGCCAAACAAGCTGGGGTTTATCTGCATTTGGATATCGCTCAACGCGGTTTAGGGACGGCAAGCTGCGGCCCAGATACCGCGGAATCGTACCGGATACGGCCAGGGCTTTATGAGCTAACAGTGCGGTTCTCTGCTTAGTTTTTTAAGCGGCGGGGTAGCCGCGTTACTTTTTTACCCCCAGTACTGTCCCCATAGACTCGCTGTTGACCATAAGGATGGGTTGATGCGTCGCCTCTATCGTATCGCGCCAGAGAGCGCCTTCCGGATCCACATAATGACGGCTGGATACGGCCACACGCATCGGCAGATGGACAAATTCGTTATTCACAAGGCCTATTAGGGTTTTTGTCTTGCCGGCCATAGCGGCGTGAACCGCGTTGTTGCCTAAACGCTCGCAGTAGATTGAATCAATCGGTTCGGCGGGCGATGAGCGGATAATATAGCTTGGATCGATATATTTTAAGTTGATCTCCATGTTTTTTCGGTCAAAGTATGATTGAATTTTTTCGCGAAGGAATAGACCAACATCGGCTAAACGTTTATTGCCAGAAGCGTCTGTCTTTGATTCTACATTAAGCAAATCCTGGCAGGCCCCTTCGGCGACTATGATTACCGCGTGTTGCCGTAATTCCAATCTTTTTTCAAGGTGGGCAAGGAGGCCGTTCGGTCCCTCGATATCAAAGGGAACTTCAGGAATTAGCGCGAAATTTACCTCATGACTGGCCAGAGCTGTATGAGCGGTGATAAAGCCAGATTCCCGACCCATAAGCTTGACTAAGCCAATCCCATTTATGTGAGAATGCGCTTCCATGTGAGCTGCCGTAACTACCTCGCAAGCTTTCACTACCGCTGTATCAAATCCGAAAGATTTTTGGATAAAGGAAAAATCGTTGTCAACGGTTTTAGGAATGCCGATCACCGCAATTTTAAGCTTTCGCCTTTCAATCTCGTTAGCGATGTCCAGCGAACCGCGTTGCGTGCCATCTCCGCCAATGGAGAATAGGATGTTTAAGTTAAGTCTTTCCATGGCGTCAACGATTTCGGATACGCGCTTCCCGCCGCCTCTAGCCGTTCCTAAAATAGTGCCGCCGATCTTGTGTATATCGTCAACTATATCCGGATCCAAGTGCTTGATATCGAATTTATACTCAGGGAGAAAACCCTTGTATCCGTATCTTATGCCGGAGATTCGTCGTACTCCATAACGGTACCAGAGGCAACGGACTAAGGCTCGAATTACGTCATTAAGCCCCGGACATAGGCCTCCACAGCTTACTATCCCCGCGTGAACATGTTGTGGGTGGAAAAATATTTTTTCACGCGGTCCCGCTTTTTCAAATATTTCTTCTCTGGAAATAGGTGCTTGCTCGCCCGGCCTAACATTTAAGTCATAACGAACATATTCATCATCAGCTACATAATTTACTATAAAGTCACCGGCAACCTTTGACAGGTTTATAGGCGATTCAACATTCCGCGGACCAAGCTTTTCCACCGTAAAATCATTTTTCCCCGACATAGCCGCTCCCTCTCTTCTTAGGTCTTTTATAGTATAGCGTGGACCGTGTAGACGCTTCTACTACGCGTAAAAGCTGGTTATAATGAAAAGCTATGATGGATAGCGACATTGAGGCGCGGTTAACGGCTTTGGAAATGAAATTGGCGCATCTTGACGATTTTGTTGGTCGTCTGCAGGGTGTCGTTGTCGATGAGGGGCGGCAGACGGAACTGCACGGCCGAGAACTGGCGGCTCTTAAGGGGAAGATTCAAGAAATTGCCGCCGCTATAGAAGAAATCCCAGATAGCCGGCCTCCCCATTATTAGGGAGCTGATGGGAAGGCGCTTCCCATACTCCCGCCTTGCTTCGTGGTTCTTTGTCCGAAAATAATACCAACTGCTACCAATTCTGTTGAAGCCTAATAGGTATTGAAATGGAGCCTGTACTTTCCATCACCGCGTAGTGGGACCTCGCCTCGGCACGCGAGTCGCCACAGCCCAGCCCTATCAGCCCTCATACCGCTAGATGCCTAGCAAACCAGCCCGTCCCGGGTTGCCCCTTCACCTTCAGCCGCCCGGTCTTAAAGTCGATCACTGGCGGATTCTGGTACTCCTTCCCCCACACCTGCCGCAACCATTCCATCTTCTCCGTCTGATGACTCCACACCTGCCGGTGAGTATAAAGCCGCTCAAAAGCCCAGCGATACCTCGGCCCTCCCGGAA
>CAZJJK010000025.1:0-32994 GCA_964546285.1 uncultured Treponema sp.
CTACCGCTTACCGTTGCTTCCTTCCGGACCTGGCGGGTTTAGGCGGCGGCCACGAGCGCAGTGCCTGGCTTCGAACGCTCGATACGCAGGCAGAAACGGAGAGAGAGGGATTTGAACCCTCGGTACCCTTACGAGTACACACGACTTCCAATCGTGCGCCTTCGACCGCTCGGCCATCTCTCCAAAGACGCTTCATCATTACATGGGCCCGAGAAAAAAAGGAGGGTCTAGCGCCCTCCTCCGATTTTCCAAGGTCCTTACGGAGAGAGAGGGATTCGAACCCTCGGAACCCTAACGGGTTCAACGGTTTTCGAGACCGCCCGATTCAACCGCTCTCGCATCTCTCCAAAAAAGGACGAATATAACGAAGAGTTATATCCGTCCTGTACTCATGAGGCTGAGAGGATTCGAACCTCCGACCTTCAGATCCGCAATCTGATGCTCTATCCAGCTGAGCTACAACCTCGTGATTTACATCTCGTCTAATGAAGCAGAGGGATTCTGTCTTTGTCACGGCTATTATGGCCGCTTCCTTCGACTCGCTTTGCCCTCTGCTAGCGGCATCCCTGCCGCTCTGCCCTCCCTACGGTCGGTGAGGGCTCATTTCGCCCCCACATCCATCATTATCGGGGACAGCTTCGGTTTTATGCCGCGTCTAACGGAGCAGGGGGGATTCGAACCCCCGGTACCCTTTAGGGGTACAACTCCTTAGCAGGGAGCCCGATTCGGCCGCTCTCGCACCGCTCCAGAGACCATTCCGGATCGGAGCAGGGGGGATTCGAACCCCCGGAACCCTCGCGGGTTCAACGGTTTTCAAGACCGCCTCCTTAAACCGCTCGGACACCGCTCCAGAAAGGCTACTTAAATTAGTCTATTGAGCGCTTTGCTGTCAAGAGCTATGGCTTAGGAGAAAAACAGGAGTGTATGTTTTAGTCATAGAAAATATTTTGTAAGTGGGCGAATGTAAAATCGATAAAATTAGGGATTACTAGATCGGCTGAACGTAGGGAAGAGGCATGGCCAATTCCTATACAACGCATACGTGCCGCTTTTGCCGCTTGAATGCCAGAGGAGGCATCCTCAAAAACCACACAGTTTTCAGGTGCCGTGTCTAGCTTGGACGCGGCTGTTAGAAATATCTCTGGATCCGGTTTAGTGTTTTTTACCATGTTGCCATCGATTATTGCGTCAAAAAGGCTAGATAAATTGATAGCCCTCAAAATAGTCCAAGCATTACGACTAGAGCTGGCTATCGCTGTTTTTAAGCTATGTTTTTCGCATTCACGAATAAAAGCTTCCACGCCGGGTAAAATATCATGGGACGATAGAGCGCTTAAACTTTGTATATAGCGCTTGTTTTTTTGCTCCGCTAAGGCTTCTTTAGCTTCTTGTGTAAACGCTAGCGATCTTGGTGCCAAAGACAAAATTATTTCTAAACTCGCTATACGTGAGACCCCTTTAAGACGCTCGTTATTATATTCGGTAAAGGGTATGTCTAATCCATCAGCGAGTTCTTTCCATGCGTTAAAATGATAACGAGCGGTATCAACGATAACCCCGTCCAGATCGAAAATACAAGCACGTAACCTTACATCCTTCATAGAGGCAACTCTAATTCTTTTTTTAATAAATATTTATTATCATGTATGAAAATAGGGCAAGGAAGGCCGGACTCAAGGACAAAGCTTATAGAAGTTGGTTTTACCTGTACATGGATAATTGAGCCTTTAAATACGATGCGGTAGGACAAAGACTTCCAACAGGCAGGCAGGCTTGGATTGAATGATGGGCCGTTCGGTGTTGGGTAGAACCCACCGAAACCCCAGACGGTAGCTAACCAAGTTCCTCCCATATTAGCGGCGTGGATACCATCTTTTGTATTATGATGACTGTCATCTAGATCAAGAGCGACTGTTTTTTCGAAATAGTTATAAGCTTTTTCAGGGTCGCCTAAGCGAGCTGATATGATCGCGTAAGCCGCGTAGGAAAGAGAAGAATCATGTGTTGTAATTGACTCGTAGTATGAAAAACTATTCTTTATTGTTTCCGTTTTTTCATCTGGCTTAAGTAAAATATAGGCTAAAATCGTGTCGGCCTGCTTACACACTTGGAAGCGGGATAAGGTCATTGGGTGATAGTGAAGGAGGAGCGGATAGCATGATGTGGGGACCGCGTTGAAATCCCATTTAGGTTTTCTAAAAAAGGAGTCGTCTTGTGGGTTCATCGCGCGAGCGGGATCGTAGGGAATAGTCATGAATTCAGCCGCTTTTTCCCATGCGCTGATTTCATTGGCTTCCAGACCGATCAGTGTGATGATTTCTCGTAGTCGTCTCGGTGATTTTTCTGATAGGAGCTGATACGCGGATACGGCTGTTCTCAGATTCATCTGAGCCATTATATTGGTGTAATAATTATCGTTTACAAGGCAAGTATATTCATCTGGCCCAGTAACGTTATGGATGTGGAAATAGCCGTCGGCGTAATTGCCTATTTCTATCCATATCCTGGCGGTTTCAAATAAAAGCTCCGCTCCAAATTTTTCCATAAGTTCCATATCTTCTGTCGCTTCCCAATAACGCCAAAGCGCCCAGGCTATATCGGCATTGATATGGTATTGAGCGCTACCAGAAGGGTAGAAGGCGGAACATTCCCGGCCGGCTATAGTCCTCCATGGGAAAGCGGCGCCTTTCTTATGCCCAAGTTCTTTCGCGTGCTCTCTTGCTTGTGGTAGAGTTGTATATCGATATCGCAATATATCGCGGGCCGCTTCAGGTCGGGTATACAAGAAAAAAGGGAACATATAGATTTCCGTGTCCCAAAAAAAGTGGCCTTCATAGCCTTCTCCGCTTAAGCCTTTAGCCGCTATGTGGGCGTTTGGGTCGTGGCCCGCGGATTGATATAAATGGTAAAGGTTGAACCTAAGACCCGATAAAGCGTGATCATCGCCTTCTATTTTCACATTTGCCGTATCCCAAAAGGATAGAAGCTCTCGTTCTTGTTCCAGTTTTAAGTCGGAAAAACGAAGCGAAAAGTGATTTTTTGCTATTTCGGCGAGTTGTTGTCCCCCTCTTGGGTGACGGAGAGAGTCGCCAAAGACCGCAAATTTTTCTATTAACACAGTCTCATTAGCCTTAAGTTCTGTTTCCCATATAATGGAAGCTTCCGTGGCGCCTCGGGTATAATCGATTGGCGTTAGACGTTCTTTTTCTGTCTGGACATGATGATTTATTTCCATCCAAAGCTTAAGGCCAGATGCTTTTGTTCGAGCTTCAAGTCTGATATGTTCCCCATTGATCGCGATATCATCGATCTCCAACGGCTTAAAGGCGTTATTTGATACCCTGGGGTCGCCTGGATCGAAATAATTGCATACATCGCCCTGAACCAAAGATTCAATCCGTATTTTCAACGCGGCCAATGCGCGTATACGTAATTCTATAGCGAATAATTCAGGTCGGGAAAAAGACGCTAGGCGGCGGGCGTCAAAATAAAGCTTTTTCCCATTGGAATTTGTCCAACTAAAACTTCTTCCGGCTATGCCTTGGCGCATATCGAGAAAGCGATGAAAATCAGTGTTGTTTAAGGTGTTAAGGCTTAGCTCTTCACCGTCGATACGTATACGGATAGTCTGAACATCTGGAAGATTGACGACGGTTTCGCCGGTTGTTGGAAAGGCGAAGAGTTTTTCTGGGTGTTCAATTGGATGAGTTTCATAAAAACCATTAATATAGGTCCCTCTGACACTGTTTGTTCCCTCTGGCTGTCCTTCTTCAAAATTAGCACGTACACCAAGATAGCCGTTCGCTGTATGGAATAGGGTTTCCTCTAATGGGAGCTTCTGAGGATTAAAACCGATTCTTTCTATGAGATAACTCATGTAAAGTCCTTATCTTTTCTTTTAGTAGCTGCTGTCGTATGCGGTAATCCTATAAAAGCGAGAGTCTTTATCTTAATGGAGTACTGAGTATAACAATTTTTTGGAATAACGTGGCATAAACGCATTCCAGCGCTTATATGAAACAAATAACCTGTATTCTTCCTTTCTAATGGATAAATAATCATGTAAGTACTTTTAAGGTTATTCCGTATATTCATCATAGTCAAGGTCTGTTTTTATGATTATAAATTGACATAGGAATAATATTAAATGTCGATATATATACTTATGATCGATGGCCCGCTGTTTGGATTATTGATATTTATGAAAACGCCATGAAAATACTTACATTTTTCCTTGACAGCTGTTTCTAGAGGCCTTACACTGGGAAGTGTAAGTACTTTCATTGTAGAATTGGGGAGTTGTAATGTCAGGGAAAAAAGCTATGCGTCCGACGATTTATGATGTCGCGCGAGAGGCGGATGTTAGCATAGCGACAGTTTCTCGATATATGAATAAGGTTGACGCGGTCTCCGCTGATACAGGATCTCGCATAGCGTTCGCTATGGAAAAATTGGATTATATACCTCAAGGAAACGCCGGTAGTAAGCCGAACCGTTCGGTTGGCCGCATTGGTGTGTTAACGCCTTTTTTCCCAGCGCCGTCTTTTGTGCGTCGTTTGCAAGGCTTGTTGCCAGTCTTTACACGAGCTAATCATGAAGTTGTTATTTATACCATCGACGGCCCCGAACAGCTAAACGAGTATCTTTCCTCAGTTCCTTTTACGCGCCGAATGGATGGACTTATTCTTATGTCTGTCCGCTTAACCGAAGAGCAGAGACGGCGTTTGAGCGCTTCTGGTTTACCGGTTGTTATGATAGAAACCGATGATAATCATTATAGTCGGGTTCTTGCTGACGACTATAGAGGCGGCGAACTCGCGGCTCGTTTATTTATAGATAGAAATTACTTCCCCTGTATTTTTCTTGGAGACAAAAACAGGAACATCGCTTATAGCCTTCATCCCTCGGATGTTAGACTCCGGGGTTTCGCGGACACGCTTATTAAAGCGGGTAAAGTTTGGAATGAAAATATGGTTGAGGAATCGGATACAAGTGTGGAAGACGCCTTTTTAGTGTTTCAGAAAATATTGGCTGATGGGAAAAGACCAAGGGCGGTGTTCGCTATGTCTGATTTACAGGCTATTGGAGTCTATAAGGCCGCTCGTCAGCAAGGTTTACGCATGCCTCAAGATTTGTCTGTTTTAGGCTTTGACGATATAGAAGCGTCGGATTGGATGGGTTTATCCACAATAAGTCAGTACTTAACAGATTCCGGTCGTATTGCCGCCGAGTTGTTGCTAGATCTCATTGTCAATGGAAAACGGGCAATTCAAAAAATAAATTTAGAAGTTCGCTTGATAGAACGAGATACGACATAAATGAAGAGAGGCGCTAAATCGGACCGTGTTTAATTTTCGCGGTCTGTAAAATGTATAGGAGGGCAAGATGAAGAAAATCATCGGAAGCGTTTTATTGTTAGTATTGGTAACGGCTTTCGCGGTTGCCTCAGGCGGGAAGGAGCCCGTACCTGTGGCTACTGACGCGAATGATCCCTACGCGGCGGTTAGAGGTAAAACCGTGACAATGGCCGGTCCCTTTGTCGATAATGACGCTGTCAAATTTGAACAGTCCATAAAGGGCTTTGAGGAAATGACAGGCATCGATATTGTTTACGAAGGTTCTAAGGAATTTGAAGCATCTATCGCCATTCGTATTGATGGTGGCAATCCACCTGATATCGCTGATTTTCCACAGCCCGGGCTTTTATCGACCTTTGTTAAGAAAGGCAAGGTAATTGATCTGAATAAGGTTCTGGATATGGAAAAGGTAAAGTCCAATTACATCCAGAGCTGGCTAGATATGGCCACAATGGAAGGGCCTAGTGGGGAAATAATGGCCGGCGTATGGGGGCGGGTTAATGGAAAGTCTCTTGTCTGGTATAACAAGAAAGCTTTTGATGCCGCGGGCTATAAGGTCCCGACTACATGGGAAGAGTTGCTTACCTTACAAAAGACCATCTTATCTGACGGCGATACTCCTTGGGCTGTTGGTATAGAATCTGGTGCGGCGACTGGCTGGCCGGTTACCGATTGGCTTGAAGAAATGATGCTTAGAACAACCAGCCTGGAAAATTATGACCGTTGGGTTAATGGGGAGCTTAAATTCGATTCGCCGGAAGTACGCAAGGCAATAAAGGCTATAGAAAGTCTCTGGTTGGCTGATGGGATGTCGTATGGCGGCCTTAAAGGCGTGGCGACAACCAGTTTTGGCGACGCTCCAAAGGTAATGTTTGAGTCTCCCCCGAAAGCGTGGCTACATAAGCAAGGGAATTTTGTCACCTCTTTCTTCCCTGATAATCTAGTCGCTGGAACGGATTATGATTTCTTCTATCTTCCTGGTGTGGATTCAGCTTATGGGAAACCGGTATTGGTGGCCGGTGATATTTACGCTATGTTCAACGATAGACCTGAGGTTAGGATGGTAATGCAGTATTTTGCAACCGGAGCTTCCGTTGAACAATGGGTAAAAGTCGGCGGGGCTATTTCTCCGCATAAGGATGCTCGTTTGGACTGGTACTCCAATGTGGTGGACCGAAAGGTTGCCGAGATTATTCAGAACGCCACAAGCGTGCGTTTTGATGGCTCAGATCTGATGCCGGGTGCTGTTGGCTCTGGTTCTTTCTGGAAAGAAATGACCGCTTATATTTCCGGCTCAAAATCATTGGATGACGCATTAAAAGCGATTGACGCTTCTTGGCCGCGATAAAAAATAGATTGAGCCATCTTGGGACTATCCCAAGATGGCTTTTTTCTTAGGGCGTACCGAAACCCTTAATGGGCGGTTTTAAAGGGGAGTGTTTATGAGAGAAAAAATAAAACCGGTATATAGGCCTGTGGGGTTAACGCTTCTCGTCCTTTTTACGGCTTTTGTACTAGGCGGAGGGTTTCAATTCCTTAAGAATTTTCAGGGACCTAAGGTCGTTATAACACTCTTTGCTATCATTTGGGGTATCGGTTCCGCCGGGTTATTGTTTTTTGTTTTAAATTCAATCGCTCAAAGTTTACCAAGAAAAATTCGCTCAGTCGCTGTAGCTTTGGTTTTTGCTGGTCCGGCGATAGTGATCTTGGCTTGGGCTTTAGTGGTGCCAACCCTTAGGACGCTATGGTTGAGTTTTTTTGACGCCGCAGGGTCAGCCTTTGTTTTCTTGGACAATTACAAATTCGCTTTTTCAGATCCAATCATGTTGGAAAGTTTTAAAAACAATCTTCTTTGGATGATATTTGGAACTAGCGCCTGCGTTATCCTTGGTCTTCTAATCGCTGTTTTAGCGGATCGCAGCCGGTATGAAAAATTGTTCAAAGCTTTGATTTTCTTGCCTATGGCCATTTCTTTTGTTGGCGCGGGCGTTATATGGAAATTTATATACGCCTATAAGGGCGAAGGAATAAATATTAATGAAATAGGCTTAATTAACGCGATAGTCACCGCTTTTGGCGGTAAGGCGCAAGCTTGGCTTTTGATACCGGTATGGAATAATTTCTTCCTAATATTGATTATGGTCTGGCTTCAAACAGGATACGCCATGGTAATACTCTCGTCCGCCATAAAGGCTATTCCAGAGGAAATAGTGGAAGCCGCGCGAGTGGATGGGGCCTCTGAGATAAATTTATTTTTTCATATTACGGTACCCTCAATCATGCCAACGCTTATTACCGTGACCACAACGGTGCTTATTTTTAGTCTTAAATTATTTGACATTGTCAGGGTAATGACCGGCGGGAATTATGGGACCAATGTAATCGCGAATGAGTTCTATCTTCGGCAGTTTACGTACGGTCATTCAGGGCAAGCTTCAGCGATCGCTATTGTACTTTTAGTGGTAATTACTCCTGTCTTAATTTATAACCTTCGTGAATTTCGCGCCAGGAGGACAATTAAATGAAAGGAGGCTTAAGAAAGCAAGGTCTTAGCGGTCGGATAATTGTTGGTGTCGCGCTTATTGTTTTGGCTTTAGCCTGGACTATTCCTACCCTTGGTGTGTTTGTTACTTCTTTCCGTGACTCGAAGGATATTTATAGTTCTGGATGGTGGACTATTTTACCCCATAAAGAATGGAAAAATACAGGAGATATAGAGCTTCCGGCGGAAACAGACCCCAATGCTCCTATTACTATTGAAGGGCATACCGCTTCTTTTGAGGAATGGCGTACGGGGATTCTTGTTGATGAAAACCGCATGCTGCGGTGGTATGGCAACAAACGTTCCCGTCGGATTGAGATCTTGGAGCACGGCTGGGTGGGCTTTGGAGCTAACCTAACCTTGAGTAATTATAAAGACGTACTTTCTGGTGGGACAATAAGTTATCGTGATGCTGAAGGCAACCAAATATCACGCCAAGGCAACAATTTTGCTGACGCGGTACTAAATTCTTTAACAGTTAGCTTGCCAGCCACCATTATACCTATTTTGATCGCGGCTTTTGCCGCCTACGCGTTTGCTTGGATGGAATTTCCTGGACGTCGACCTTTGTTTGTGATGGTTGTCGGCTTGCTTGTTGTCCCCTTACAGATCGCGTTAATACCAATCTTAAGGGAT
The DNA here is from genome assembly GCA_964546285.1 of uncultured Treponema sp. Classification (GTDB taxonomy): domain Bacteria; phylum Spirochaetota; class Spirochaetia; order Treponematales; family Breznakiellaceae; genus CAZJJK01. The sequence continues at coordinate 8,536 of CAZJJK010000025.1, forward strand.
TTTACCGCTTGGGGCCTTAACGGAACCTTTGTTAGTATGTGGCTCGCTCATACCGGCTTTGGACTGCCTTTAGCTGTATATCTTTTATATAATTATATTAGCACTTTACCCAGGGATGTATTTGAATCGGCTTATCTTGATGGCGCTACTCCGTTTACGACTTTCATTATTCTAGTGCTTCCTATGTCCATTCCCGCGTTAGCTAGTTTCGCCATTTTTCAGTTTCTCTGGGTATGGAATGATTATCTAGTAGCGCTCATTTTCTTGGGTGATGGTAATCGCGTAGTAACCAGCGCCTTGGCCGCGATGGTAGGCGAAAAGGGTCAGGATTGGCATTTGTTGACTTCCGGGGCCTTCCTTAGCATGATCCTTCCCTTGGCGGTTTTCTTCGGATTGCAACGCTTTTTTATCCGAGGTCTTTTAGCTGGTTCGATCAAAGGCTAAGCCCCACGGCGTACAATGGATAAGCAGTGGCTCTCTCTTTATACGACTGTTTTGGAGCATGTTGGCAGCGAAAATGACGGCCTTAGCGTCAATAGAGCGCCTGCGATTTGGAAAGCCTTCTCCCAACGGCTTAAGGGGAATTTTGAATTTTTAGGGACTACCCTATTTAGTCTCTATGGTCAGAATCCAGCTTTTTCCTATGTGATAGAAGAGCTTGTTCGCCTTATGTATCGCTATTGGCGGGAAAGGCCCCTCGCGCTTAAAGAAAGAGATGACCGATACTCTCCCGAGAGTCTTTGGTACGCGTCAGAAAAACAAGTTGGCGCGGTCGCGTATGTTGACCGCTTTAGCGGGACCTTCGCGGGGCTTGCTAATAAAATTACATATCTTCAGGAATTAGGCGTTACCTATCTTCATCTTATGCCCTTTTATCGCGGTCCCTCGCCGGATAATGATGGAGGCTACGCTGTATCAAGTTACCGTGAGAGTGATCCGCGTTTGGGATCGATGAAAGAGCTTGAAGAGTTAGCGGCAAAATTATGGCAAGCTGATATTGTTTTAGTAGCTGATTTTATTTTTAATCATACGTCTGATGATCATGAGTGGGCTCTTAGGGCTAAAGCGGGAGAAAACGCTTATTTGGATTATTATTTTACGTTTAAGGATAAGAATACGGTTGAGGAATATCAAAAAAGCTTACGCGATATTTTCCCAGAAGTTCGATCCGGCTCTTTTACTTGGAATAAAGAACTAAGCCGGTGGGTTTGGACGACCTTCCATTCATATCAATGGGATCTTAATTATACCAATCCACAGGTCTTTCTCGCTATGGCGGCGGAAATGCTGTCTCTCGCCAATCGAGGTATCACTGTTCTTAGGTTGGACGCTGTCGCGTTTATCTGGAAAAAGAAGGGAACAAGCTGCGAAAATCTTGATGAAGCGCATGCTCTTATCAAAGCATTTAACGCTGTCGCCCGTGTTGTTTGCCCTTCCTTGTTGTTTAAATCCGAGGCTATAGTACATCCCGATGATATAAAAAAATACATAAGTCACGACGAGTGCCGCTTATCGTATAACCCTTTATTAATGGCGGAACTATGGGAAGCCGCCGCCACAAAAGAAACAAGGCTCTTAAGGCGTTCGTTGGAAAAGCGCCATTCTATCCGTTCGGGCTGCGCTTGGGTAAATTATGTGCGTTGTCATGACGATATTGGATGGACCTTTGCCGATGAGGACGCCGCTGAGCTTGGTATTAAGGGTGGCGATCATCGTAATTTTCTAAATGATTTTTACCTTGGGTGCTTTCCCGGGAGCTTTTCAAAGGGCTTAAGCTTTCAACATAACATTGAGACTGGGGATAGGCGTATTTGCGGTACCGCGGCTAGTTTGGCTGGGATAGAGTCGGCTTTGATGCGGGGAGACGCCGCCGCGTTAGCTGTAGCGGTACGGCGCTTATTGTTGCTTTATGGTATTGTGTTTTCCATTGGCGGTATTCCCTTGCTATATTTAGGCGATGAAATAGCCGTACTCAATGATTACGACTATAAAAAAGACGCCGCTAGCGCACACGATACACGCTGGGTTCATAGGCCGCCGTGGCCTGGTTTGCGGAAGCCCTCTAGTCAGAAAGAAGCTTCCACAAACGAGCTAGTCCATCCAGCTTCTATTGTATTAGAAACTATAAAACTTTATTCCAGAATACGGAAAGCTCATCCCGTTTTTGGCGTTATGGATATTGAGATGTTGAACGGAGCGGGTCCCTCAATTCTCGCTTTTCGTAAGCACGGTGTATCCGATTCATTGCTTGTGTTAGCAAATTTCGCTGATTACACGGTAAACGTGGACGCGGCGACTATATGGCGGTTTTTTGAAGGAAGAGAAGCGCTTTCGCTTCTTGAAATGAACAAGCCGATAACTGTTGACAGTATGACGCTTGACGCTTGCGATTTGAAGTGGATTATATATCGATAGTAGCATATATGACGGATATGACAGAAAAAATTATCGAAATAATTCAAAGCATACCCAACGGTTCTGTTATGAGCTATGGCGAAGTGGCGGCCTCCGCTGGTCTGCCAAATGGCGCGAGACAAGTCGCGTGGGTGCTCCATTCTTTAGGTGAGAAGAAGGATCTTCCTTGGCATAGGGTCCTTAAAGCGGGCGGCGTTATAGCTTTCGCCTCTGGTCCCGCGTTTGAGCTACAAAAAACCCTGCTAGAAGCTGAAGGACATACGATAATCGATGGAAAATGTATTGAACGGAAATAAGAAGCGTATCGCGCTTCCATGAATGCTAGCTCATTGAATTTACATCGCTCAATGAGTTACTCGCCGCTCATTTCATGGATAGAAAAGAAGCCGTATGTGCCTATATTTTTAAACCGTGGTCTTCTTGCAAAATAATCATCCACCGCCAAATACGATATAGGAGCGCCGTTTTCAATAGCAAGCTTTTTAACCATCGCGTTATAATCAAAACCAAGATCCCGATCGGTAATGAATAGGGTTTTGTTTTTTACGCTAGGATTAACGCTTAAACAGAGATTTCCATAAAGAAGCATATTCTTCCAATTCCAGGCATCGGCACTGGAAAAGATGATGAGAGGAGCGCTATCCCGTAAATAGTAGGGATTTTCGTCTATATAATAATCCTCATGAAATTCGTTTACTCCGGGACGTAAAATGTATCCACCAATGATCGCGATTGGCATAATGAGCATAAGTAAAGAGGCGATGGATAAAGAGAAAGTTTTTCTTTTTAAAATAATTTCCCTGTTTCCCTTCGCCGCTAGATTTAGCAAGGCGGCAAAAGCTATTATGAAAATAGGAATAAAGGCGGCGATATATCGTCCGGTTTTATAGGGTGCGGAAAAGGCTATAATTAAGATAAGAAATAATGCGTTTCCGCCAAAAAAGAACGCGGTGAACTTCGCTTCATGATCCAGCTCTTTCTTTTTCCATGGTCGGGTTAGGGCAAGAGCGATAAAAATTAAGGCGAGAGCGAGAAGTACAGGGAATAGGTCTTTTGATACTATTCCTAAATAACTAACGAAACGTTGAAAGCGTTCAAAAATACCCAGGAAATACAAGGTTCCAGCGCTTTCTCGTGCGCGATAGGATCCCCAGAGATGGTAGGCCGCGGCGGGAAAAGTTTTAAACGCAAAAAGTATAGCTGCAAAAATAGAGAAAAAGGAGTATCGTAAGGGTTTAATCGTTCTTGATTTGATCAAATAGATTAGGGCGAAAAGGGCGACTGGCACCATAACGAAAAGAAAATAATAGTGAGTCAGTAGGCCCGCGTACGTCGCTAGGAAAAGGCCTAATAGAGGAAGTAAAAGGGTTTTTACTGAGCTTTGTTTCTTTTGTATGATAATAAGCGCGAAATATATAAATAATAAAACCCATAATTGCAAAAGTTCATACATGCGAATAAATACGGTCATAGATACGCTCCCTCGGGCAAGAGCGAAACAGAGCAATATAGCTCCGGTCATTAGCGTATTAAATTTGAGTTTTCTGGTTAGCGCTACAAGTAAAATAGCTGAAAGAACATAACACAACGCGTTTAGGGCAAAACCTGATAAGGCGTGGTTTTGCGCACCAAAAATATACCTAAAGAGAAGCAGTAGCCAATAATAAAGAGGGGGGTGTACATCCTGAGCGGTTTGTTCGGCGACTTTAGGGACGAGAGAAAAAAATGAGCTATTTTCCATAGAATTGTCAAATACTTGTCGCGATACGGTTTCAGTCAGAATCCAGCGATTCTTATAACTTGTATCCTTTTGGATAGGCCAATTATCATTTACTATGGAAAAGGAAATTGCCTCATCCACATGCCAGGTGGTCTTTCCCGCCATAAAAGTAGCCCGAAGGGCAAAGCCGAATAATATTATCAGGGTCCATGCGGCTATTTTTACGGTTTTACTGGTCATCGCTGGTTTCTCCTACTATGTATTGCGGTCTTTTTTTGGTTTCCAGGTATATTTTCGCCACGTATTGCCCGACTATGCCAATCGCGAAGAGTTGAATGCCGCCTATAAAAAGAACCACGCTCATTAGCGATGGATAACCCGCGACAGGATCGCCCCACACAAGGGTTTTAATAATCACCACAAGGATCATAATAAAAGCGATAATAAAGCAAGTAATGCCAGCCAAAGAAGAAAATATAAGGGGCATTGTGGAAAAAGCAATTATTCCCTCTAGCGAATAGTGAAGAAGCTGGAGGAAAGACCATTTTGTTTTGCCAGCGGAGCGCCTGATGTTTTCATACTCAAACCAGCGGGTCTGAAAGCCTACCCAAGAAAAAATTCCTTTAGAGAAACGATTATATTCTTTAAGGGATAATACGGCGTCCGCCATCTTCCTGGACATAAGTCTAAAGTCTCTCGCGCCGTCCGCTAAATAAACATTGGATATCCGTGCCATTATTTTGTAAAAGCCTTTGGCGAAAAAAGAGCGAAATCTTGATTCGCCCTTGCGATTAACCCGCCTCGCCGCGGCGCAATCGCAGGAAGCGGAGTGGACAGCCTCGTACATATTGGGGAGGAGAGATGGCGGATCTTGAAGATCCGCGTCTATTGTAGCGACAAAAGCCCCTTTGGAGGCTTCAAGCCCGGCGAGAAGGGCGGCTTCTTTCCCAAAATTTCTTGAAAAAAAGAGATAACGAACAGAGGGATCGGCATCACGCAAATTCTTGATCGTGTCTTTAGTCCCATCTTTTGAGCCATCGTCCACGAATATATATTCAATGGAGATTGATGCCATCTTTTGGCGTACCTTTTTTAACTCTTCCCAAAGCAGGGGGAGGGCCTCTTCCTCGTTATAACAAGGAACTATTAGCGATAAGTCAATCATCGCGGCTCCTGGAAAAGACGACAAAGCTTCCAAAAACATAGTTGAGCGTTACTACTAAGACGTTAACACCTAGTTTACTATATATTTCCGGAAAGCTGAAAGCTGAGACGAGCAATTCCATTAGCGTGATGTCTATAATCCCAGAAAACAATCGCGATATAAGGAATAGGAAAAATCGCCATATGATAGTTTTCGTTTTATCATGAAGGGCTTTAAAGACAAAGATTTTATTGGTGACATAGGCGAAAAGGACGGATATAACCCAAGCGAGAGCGTTTGCGCCTATGAGTGGAAGCTTAATGAAGTGACGTAGGCAGATAAAACTGAGTAGATTAACGCCGCTTGTGCAGACTCCCCAAAAGAGATAGGAGAAAACGCGGCGGAAACTGTCTTGGTTTATACGCATACATGTTTTAACACTTTATTACCACAAGGATCTTGGGTATATAAAACAGTAACGATAGGTACTTTGGCTGGAAGCTTTTTAATCAAAGGTGGTCTCCCCGCTTTGGCTTTGATACTTTTCAAGTTTTCAGCGCGTGGCCGCCAAGGTAAGCCGCTTTAAGGGAGTCATCATCGGCCAGTTCAGATGCTTTACCGCTTAAGACTATAGTACCAAGCTCAAGTATAAGCGCGCGATCCGCGACAGCCAAGGCTTGGCGAGCATTCTGTTCCACAAGAAGAATGGAGATGCCGTCTTCGCGGCGAATAGAAGCGATCGTTCTAAATATGTCTTTTATAACGATGGGAGCTAAGCCTAGTGAGGGCTCATCGAGTAGAAGAAGGCGAGGTTTGGAAACCAGAGCGCGTGCGATAGCAAGCATTTGCTGTTCTCCGCCGGATAGTGTCCCCGCTAATTGACGTCTGCGTTTTTTAAGGATGGGAAAGAGAGTAAAACAACGTTCTAGACTTTTTTTATACTCAGCGCCGGCCGGCTTGTCGCGCAAAGCATAGACGCCGAGTCGTAAATTTTCCTCAACGCTTAATGTCGCGAAGACGCGTCTCCCTTCTGGGACATGAGCTATGCCAAGGCGGATTAGAGTATGCGCGGGAACGCTTAAAAGATCCGTATCTCTATAATGGATTGTTCCAGAATCGGCTTTTACGAGGCCGGAAATAGTCTTGAGGAGGCTCGATTTTCCAGCGCCATTAGCGCCAAGCACCGCGACAATTTCACCATCGGCCAAATCAAGGTCAATACCCTTTAGCGCTTCAACCGCGCCATAGCGCACCATGAGCCCTTTAATTGAAAGGCTGGAATTCATTCCTTATCTCCCAGGTAAGCCGCGATAACCGCTGGGTGGTGATAAATCGTTGCTGGCGAACCAGACGCGATCAGCGCCCCTTCCGCCAATACCGCGACCTCGTCGGATATTCCCATAACGACATTCATATCATGTTCAATTAAAAGTATGGTAAAACCTTCATCGCGTATGGATCGTAATAAGCTCATAAGTTCGGCTGTTTCCTGGTCGTTAAGTCCGGAGCTTGGCTCGTCTAGAACTAAAAGCATTGGCTCCGCGGCCAGGGCTCTAGCGATTTCTAGGAGCCGCTGTTTACCGTAGGGAAGATTCTTTGCTAATTCATCTCGTCTTTCCCATAAACCTACTTGTTTAAGGCGCCAGACGGCGCATTCAAGTATACGCTCTTCCTCCTGCCGTTGGATGGGTAAACGCAAAGCCGCCGGCCAAATACCCATGCGGGCATGCGCGTGGGGGCCACACATGACGTTTTCTAGACAAGATAATCTTGGAAAAAGGCGAATGTTTTGGAAGGTGCGAGCAATACCGGCGATGACAATATCATGAGTTTTTCTTCCTGTTATGTTATTTCCGTTAAAGTAAATAAAACCTGAACGCGGTTTATAAATGCCGGATATAACGTTAAAAAGACTAGTTTTCCCAGCCCCGTTAGGACCGATGAGGGCGGTTATTGATCCATGCTTTACGTTAAGGCTTACTTTTTCTAAAGCTGCCAAGCCGCCGAAATATAGAGATATTTCTCTCACGCTAAGAAGAAAATCGTTATCCGTGTTTTCTCGTGTGATTGTTTTATGAGTTTCAGCGATGGCTGATACATCAGAAACTACGTTTTTCTTTTGGACCAAGGCCTTAGCGGCGCTACGGAAAAAGGCGCGGGGAGCTTCTTCGCTTTCAAGCCATGCTAGAAAGGCGCTTGATGCCTTAATACCCAGACCCGATAAGCCTAAGCCCGTTCTATGGCGAGGCCAAATACCGGCTGGTTTAAATATCATCATCGCTACGAGAGCTATGCCGAATAATAAAAGTCGATATTGGGCCGCTTCCCTAAACAATTCAGGAAAGACGACGACAGCGAAAGCGCCAATAATGGTACCAGGGATAGAACCCAAACCACCTAAAAGAACAACACAAAAGAGTAGGGTGGATTCCATGAAGGTGAAGCCAGATGGCGCTATAACCTGGAATTTAGCGGCATATATATTACCCGCTATACCGGCTAAACCGGCGCCCAACACGAAAGCCAAACGTTTCGCGCGGCGTATATCAACGCCCATAGCGCTCGCGGCTATTTCGTCTTCCCTGATATAGTTCCAAGCGCGTCCTTGCCGTGATGTCTGCAAGCGGCGTAAAGCTAATATCGAGATAACGGCGATGAACCAAACCCAATAATAGGAAGCGATGGAGCTATCTAGGCGTATCGGCCCCAACGCCATGGAATCAATTCCAGTAATGCCGTTAGCGCCATGGGTAAAACCGAAGGGATCTCGTTCAGCGACTAAACGGACGATCTCGCCAATGCCGATGGTTACTATACAGAGATAATCACCGCGAAGATGGATTACAGGAGTTGTGACAAGCCAAGCAAAGCCAGCGGCCGCTAATGCCGATAATGGCAGTAAAACTACGATTGGAATGTTAAAACGAGTGTTGAGAATGGCTGTGCAATAAGCGCCAATAGCGTAGAAAGCTGTATGGCCTAGGTCAAATAAGCCGACCTCGCCTAAAACAATATTCAGCGATAAACCTAAAAGAACATAAATACCAACAAGAAAACCAACATCCTTCCAATAATCATTAACAAAGAGAGGAAAAATTACTAATAAAACACCAGCGCTTATAATTATGAAGAGAGGGTTTTGAGAGAGCCGCTTTTGTTTAGCTTGTGTAACGGTGGACAGGCTCATACTTTTTCCGCCTGTCGTTCGCCTAGAAGTCCAGTGGGACGGAAGATCAATACAACAATTAATACTAGAGTAACAAAGATATCGCTCCAAGAATCCGATACATAATAGGAAAAAGCGTTTTCTAAAACGCCTAAAAGAAGACCGCCTAACATCGCGCCGGGTATATTGCCGATACCTCCCAATATTACCGCGGTAAACGCTTTAAGCGCGTACACCCAACCCATGGTAAAAGCGATACGGCCATAATACGCGCCGACCATAACACCGGCGATTCCGCCAAGACCAGGACCGAGAATAAAGACAAAGCGGACGACTGTTCTATAGTTGATCCCCATAAGGGTGGCTGTCTCTCTATCTTGGGCGGCCGCCCTTAAGGCTATCCCGATATCGGTTTTTTCCACCAGAATCCAAACCGCGGTCATCAAAAGAAGCGAAAAAATAAGAATGATGATTTGTAGCGTTGTAATATGAAAATCGCCAAAACTGATTGTGGTGGAAGGGATTAAATCAGCGGGAAAGGATTGATAGCGTGGGCCCCAGCCCACCATAATCGAATTTTGTATAACAATAGAAATGCCTAAAGCCGAAACAACTAACGGTAAACGCCCAGCCTTATATACCGGTCGGTACGCGAGATTCTCAACCACAAGGCCCGCCGCCGCGGCGCCAGCGCCGGCAAGCAATAAGGCTAGGGCTAAGCCAATCCAGGCGTTTCCAAGTCCGGATAAGTAACCAGCCGTACCAATCAGCGCGCTATATCCAATATAGGCCCCAAGTGTGAATAGGTCGCCATGGGCAAAGTTAATAAGTTTCAGAACACCAAAAACCATGGAATAGCCAAGAGCGACTAAGGCATAAAAGGAACCGATGGTCAAACCATTGAGAAGCTGCGCGATGAAAGCCGACATAAATCGGACTCCTTGCCCCGTATATTATGACTATAGAGCCTTATTCAATACTAAATAATCGATAATAAGGCTTTTACGGTTTTGCATCAATAATTATATCTCTATTAATTAGATAGAATTGACGCAAAACCGCGTTGTATTTATTCGCCTTATTTGAGGTAGGGAGAAAGTTCGCCCTCGCTATCATATACATAAAGCTGATAGGGAATATTCTTACGATCACCTCTCTCATCAAACATTAGTGGGCCGGTTATCCCATTAGCTCCGCTTAGGTTGCGGAGCGCGGCGGCGACAGCGTCAGTATCGATGGGTGCTGGCGTACCGTTCCAAACTTTGGCGACGGCGGCCGCGAGCGCGTTTACGCCATCAGCGGCATAAACCGCCCAGATTGAACCGGGAAGCTCTTTATATGCTTGCTTATAAGCTGCCATAAATTCCCGCGCTTCATTTGTGTCAAGGAATTGCGGCATTGGTTCGTTAAGCATTAATGAGCCGGCGACATTCTCTTTTCCCGCGATCTTAACGAATTCGGGGTTGGGGACCGCGTTGGAACCCACAAACAGGCAATTTAAACCGGCTTGTTTCGCTTGCTTGATAAGAAGTCCAGCCTCGCTGTAATAAGAGGTATAGAACCAGAGATCTGGCTCGTAGGTTTTTAATTTTTGAACAGCGGCGGTATAGTCGGTTTCGCCTGGTGTAATGGCGTCATAATATACTAGCGCGGTTTTTCCAGCGCTTAAAAGCGGTTCAAGAAAGCGTTTCGCATCTTCCGCCACGCCTTTGCCATAATCGGAATTGTCATGCATGATCGCTATCCGCTTGGCGTCTAGTTTTTCCACAACGGAAGCGAAAAAAGTTGATTGGGTATCATCGCGGCCACAAGTTCGGAAGAAATACGGTCTTTGCTTATCCATGGTCAGACGTACCGCGGTACACCCGTAACCAACGGACACAACGCCTTTAGCGTCATAGAGGTCGGCGGCTGGAATAGTAATACCGGAACCATAAGATCCAACTACGAGCTTAACGCCCTTTGAGATCAATTTTTGAGCGGCCAAAGCGGAATCCTTCGCGTTTCCCGCGTCATCCGCTAGTTCGATTTTGATCAGGCGCCCCGCTATGCCACCCTTGTCGTTGATGAGCTTAGCGGCTGTTTCAGCGCACTGACGCGCCCATTGTCCCTCGGCGGCGTAAGCCCCGGACAAGGGTGCTTGCAATCCTATAGTAAGGACCGACTCATCCATCCCCCCCGCGGCGAAGCATAAGCCGGTAACCGCGGTGAGGGCTATGAGAAACGCTATGTTTTTCTTCATGATAAACCCCTTTATAAGCTTTATGTACTTTTGTACACCGAAATAGTGTTTTGGGGAAAGAGTGGAGAAGGTTTTATTCGCTCAGTAAGAGAGTTTTTGCATTTTCCGTGGGAATGGATAGCTTTTTCAGAATAAGAACAAGTAAATTAAACGATAAGGCCCTGGAGCGAGTGGAAAAAGCTGCCCCTGGCGCTTAGGAGTTTCAGTAATGGCGAAACGGGTATTGATTATTGGCGCGGGAATCGCTGGTCTTTCGGCGGCGAGTTACTTGAGGCGGAACGGATTTGAGACGGAAGTGTTTGAAGCTGGTACGACGCCTGGGGGCTTATGTGTGTCGTGGAGACGGAACGGCTACCTTTTTGACGGGTGTATTCATTGGCTTATGGGCTCAGGCCCAGCTAGCAATCTTCATGTTATTTGGCGTGAATTGGGAGCAGGTGATCTTGACTATGTGGAATGGTCAGTCTATTCGGTAATTCGCTTAAGCGATGGCGATTCCTTCACCGTCTATACCGATCCTGATAAATTAGAAGAGGAAATGACGCGCTTATCGCCAGAAGACGCGTCAGCCGTAAAAACACTTGTTAAAGCGATACGTACCGTCTCTCAGTTCGATTTTCCCGCCGCGATGGATCGTCTGTCAGTGCGGGAAAAATTGATCTTAACTTTTCGCCTACCGGCTTTTTCACGGGTTATGAAGAAATGGAACGACGTATCGTTGTCAGCCTTTATTAGGTCGCTTAAAGGCCTGAAATTGCGGGAAGGCTTAATGGGTATATATGGCGATATTGAGGGTTTTCCAATTTTCGCTCTGCTGATGATGCTAGGGTTTATGGCAAAAAAAAGCGCGGGGTACCCCATTGGCGGATCGTCGGCTTTTTCTCACGCTATAGAGGATAAATATCGCGCTTTGGGAGGGCTTATCCATTATGGCCGCCGCGTTGATCAAATTATTGTGGAGAACGGTTCGGCTGTTGGCTTAAAAGGTTCTTGGGGTGAAGTCCGGGGCGATTATGTGATATCGGCTGGTGACGCACATGATTTGATGGAAAGACTTTTACGCGCTCACTATCATCAAGACGATCTTGATAAAGCGTTTAAGGAGTACCCTCTTTTCCCTTCATTACTTATAATAAATCTAGGTCTAAATAAGGATTATTCTTATTTGCCCCATTCTCTGTCCTTTCCCCTAACCAAGCCCTTGGTGCTTGAGGATGGAGCTCTCTCCGTAAACCGCTTGAGCGTTCGGTTTATGCATTTCGATCCAAGCAGCGCGCCGCGGGGGAAAACCGCGGCGACAGTAATGCTGGATACCAGAAATAATGATTATTGGACGGCCTTAGCGCATAGTGATGCGACCGCTTACGCTTTGGCGAAGGATGAAGCGGCCCGTGTCGTTATAGCCGCTTTAGAAGAAGGGATAAAGGGTATAACCGCGGCGGTTGAAACTATCGATGTTGCTACCCCGCATACTCTAATTAGGTATACGGGAAACTTTAAGGGGGCTTTTGAAGGCTGGATGCCGACGATAGCGAATATAAAAGTCAAAATGGCGCGGACTATCCCCGGGATCAATAATTTATTCCTGGTTGGTCAATGGCTTAATCCTGGTGGCGGACTGCCTCCCTGCGGAATCGATGGCCGCGAGATAGCTAAAAAACTTTGTCTTTTAGAAGGCCGCGCGTTTAAAGCCGAAGCCTAGCTAGGTAAAAGCGAAGCTGGGAAAGCGCTCAGCTATTTTTTGGTTACGCTTTGTCATCGTCAAAGATAAAACGCTTATCTTCTAAGTTCTCCAGTTCGGCGTAGCCAGCGCGTAAGTCTTCCAAATATTTGTGCAACTCAGAGGTTTTGTCACGAACGGTTTGCGCGGCGATTGTATCATTACCCTCTGGTATACTGGAAAGGCGAGCGAGATCTATTCTCATTTGTTTTAAGGTATTGACCGATGAACGCATTCGGAGTTCTAGAACCTCTCTTTGATCCTTCAGCTCCCTAAAGGATGTCTCCTGACGTTCTATTTCCTGCAACGATTTTTGATATTCTCGTTTAAGACTCTCACTGGGATTAGCCTCTATTTTCGCTTCGAGATCAGCCTTGTCATAGCGAAGCGCGTCCATAGGAATCATTTCAATAATGTTATCTACTTCCAGCGTTTTCTGAGCTATAAGGGCAATCTGATCCACATAAGAATCTAGAGTCGGTATAAATTCAGCGTCCAGAGGTTCATTTACGGCTTTATCGCGCTTCCCCTTCTTTTTATTGCCAGTACTAACTTGGGATAGGATAGCCGCTCTGGTAGTGATGGCGCTATCAAGTAATTCGCGATACGGTCCTAGATCACCATAATAATCCGATTTTGGTTTTGGCATACGCGTTAAGGCCCGTTTCCATGAACCTGAAGCGCCTAAGGATTCTAAAAATTTACTCTCATTATTGCGCTTATTAGCGAAGTACGCGGCCGCATGAGATATAAGCCCTATCAACATACCGCCTACAGGAAAAAGTGACCAAGGAAATTGTGAAGGTGTTAATAAATTAATCATAATTAAGAAGGCGCTGGTTGAAATGGTGGAAGTAAAATGGAGGAAAAGACTGTCCCGACGCTTCTGAATTTTTTTAAAAAGGGATAGCTGTTCAGCGTTTAAAGCGGGCAGTTTTGACAGATCCTTGGCTTTTTCGCCACGTCTTAAAACTGAGGCAAAATGCTCCAATACCCCAATACCCCAGCCGCCAAAGGAAAAAAGCGCCCAGGGGAAATGGGGGCTTGTAATGCTGTTTATCACCATAAGAAAGGCATTAACGGCGAGAAAGGTGGCGCAATGCCCTATAAAACCAGCTTTCGCGTTACGAGCCTCATTACGAACTTTAGCCGCGAAACCATCATATTCCGATAACCCATCAGCCTCAGACCGAAAATAAGATTTGGCGAGCTTACCATCCCATTTTAATTCGGCTTTAGGTGACTCATTGGGATCTTTTTCCCATTTATTGCTTTTATGTATTTCAGTGTGTATTTCAGTTCTGAATTTGTGGGCCGCTTTTATAGAAGCCGCCCGTGCGGCGCGGCGCTCGCTTGGGTTTTTAGCCATACGGCGGGACCTGAAGGCCTCGCTTAGACTTCGTTTTACTTCATCCTCAATCCGATATTCCAGATCGGTAACGGCATGTACAATTCCAGTCCGCTTTGACGCGGCTTGCGGTTTGTAGGAATCGTCTATAGCCTCAGTTGGTGTTTGCCGAAGGAGTATACCTTTACTTGAAAGTTCCTCAATAACGGTCGCTGCGGCGGCACCCTCATTGCCGTATCGGATCATCATTTGGTCGGCGCTTAATTGTCGCCCCGCGGCTTTTATATCCAGAAAGACGCGACGCTTTATATCCAGTTTTTTGGCGTTGAAGGCCGTTTGTTCGTCTTGATCCTTTTTACTCTCTTCTTTTGTAGCCTTTTCTTTAACCGCTTCTCTGCCGGTTTGGCTATTGTCTGTGTCCGTCGCTTTTTCACTTACACTGTTAAATTTTTCTTCATTCTGCTTTATATTCGAGCTGTTTGCTTGTTGCTCTGGCACAAGAATAGGTTTAGCGGAACGGTTTGGATCGAATTCCACGTTCGGCGTAGCTATTTCATACGCGTGAATTTCTTTTGTTATATTTTTTAAACTTACTCTGCCCAGTTTTTCAGCCGCAAAATCAACCTTATTCAACACCATATTGTACACGTCTTGGGACATACAGATACACCCAGGATGGGCTATGGATTGAAGCCGGCTCGCGATATTTATGCCCTCTCCTAGCGCGTCGTTCTCGTAAAAATAGATATCCCCCAGATGGAGGCCTATTCGTACAAGAAGAGGTAATTCTGGATTTTTTTTGTTGTAGGCTAATAATTTATATTGTATTTCGATGGCACTCTGAAGAGCGTCCACCGTATTCTTGAAATCCAATAAAAAGGCGTCGCCGATTGTTTTTATTACGGTCCCTTGGTGAGCGTGTACAACTGAACAAATAAGTTCATTATGAATACCAAGTAATTCAAGTGTTCGCTCTTCGTTCTTTTCCATCATCTTGGAAAAACCCGCTATATCCGTGTACAGTATAGCCGCTAAACGGTAATCTTTTCGTTCCATCACCTAAGGATACGGGTCCAGCGCCAGTATCGTCAATACAGTTCAAGGGGGCGTTTATGGCGCATTGCGTTATTACTGAGGCTGAGGCCATCCTGGACAAGGAATTCCCGGTTTTAGATCTCGGTTTTGTCCGTCTGGTAGACTATTTAGGCGGCGATGAGCGTGTGATTCAAGCGGCGCGCGTTTCCTATGGTGCTGGTACTAAAAGCTATCGCCAAGACGCCGGCTTGATTGATTATCTTTTGAGGAATAGACACAGTTCGCCCTTTGAGCAGGTTATTCTAACCTTTCATGTAAAATTACCAATTTTTGTCGCGCGGCAGTGGATTCGACATAGAACGGCGCGTCTAAACGAAGTTTCCGCTCGTTATTCTGTTATGAAAGATGAATTCTATATTCCCGCCGCTAAGGATCTAGCCGCTCAAAGCGCGGATAATAAGCAAGGACGCGCGGAGGAACCCTTACCGGAAGAACAGGCTGAGCGGATCCGTGAATCCTTCGCCTCGGCTCAGGCGGCTTCATATGCTGAATACAAGCGCCTTATTGACAGCGGGTTAGCCCGAGAATTAGCCCGCATGAATCTGCCGCTTTCTTTGTATACTGAGTGGTACTGGCAAAGCGATTTACACAATTTGTTTCATTTTTTAGAATTAAGACTTGATTCCCACGCTCAGAAAGAAATAAGGCTTTATGCCGAACGACTTTTGGAAATAGCTAGAAAAGTGGCGCCTCTTAGCTGTAATTCTTTCGAGAAGCATTACCTTAACGGACAAAAGTTCTCCGCCGATGAAGTGTCTGAACTAAAGCGCCGTTTGGCTCTTGTTTCGGAATTTGGCGAACCTATGTTGAAAGGAAAGGACTTGGAGCGTTTTGAGGAAAAAATGAAGAGCGGTCGCCAATTTTAAGGCTTGTCCGTTCGATGTGGTTCAGGCGCGTCAGAGTCGCTGTCAACGCGTTTATATTGGCGGAAAATGGCATCCGCGTCAATTTTCATGTCAGTACCGAATAGGGGTTTTATTCCCAGACTATCAACACTACGGAACGGAATGACGGCAGGGTTAGCGTATGCCCAGCTGTCATGCTCGTTTATCAGTGTGTCCAATAAACTAGTCGCCGCTAAAGTAATATAGATCAGAGCCGCGTTTGTGCGGCGCTTAGAAGCTTTTCCGCCGAGAACGGCGCCCAAACGTTCGGATACCGGATTGGCGACTTGGAAGATATATGGTGACCACGGGTTATCAATCCCTTCGCAGGCCGCGTCTATGTGTGATCCGCCACGACGTTTCCCCGCTTCAATACCAGCGGCAACCTGGGTAAGCGCGCGGCGTAAAGTCCTAAGCTCTTTATAAAGAGGGGGAAAATCGAACTTGCGAGAGGGACGAGCGGTACCAAAACTTTGAAAACGCAAGAAGGGCAGGAAAAATAAGCGTTTTAGCCAAAGAAGTTCATCCAATAGACGCTTGGCGTATGGCGCGGCTCTTATTTCCGGATTAGCGTCGATCAGCCGGCAATATTCTGTAAGCCGGGGGAAATATTCTTTGGCGAGTATATCCTCCACATAAAGACTCCAATTACCAGTGATCCGCTCAACGATATCAGCTGTTCTGGTAAGCCCGCCGTCCTCGTTCAAGGTTTCGTTAAAGGAAATAAAGCGGAGACCATAAAAAAGTTGTTCTAATATAACTATTAGAATTACGATTTGCTGCATAGGATCCGTTGGGGATATTAACTCGGAACCCCTGCCCAAATCCAAGCAGCTTGAAAAATATGGGTAAAGATCAGGGAAGTTTGATAGAGTATCCCAGCCCGCTTTGGGGAAAATTTTTTCCATTGTAAATAAAGCTTGGGAAAGCGCGCGTGAAACTTGCCTTTTAGGCGTTCCCGATGAAGAAGCCTCGCTTTCTTGCGTGTTTTGATCATCGGATTTAGCTTCAGGCTTAATGCCTGGCGTTTCTTCCGTAATCACTGTTTTATTTGTTATAGACTGAGCGAGAACTTCTGGCGTGGGTATTTTTATTCTATCATTTTGCGAAAGGCTTAAAAAACTTTCTATACGGTCAAGTTTATCTCTAAAAAGAACTTCATAGCTCACGCAGCGGTTTGAGACAAACCTCATTAATAGCGGATACAATAGAACCGGTAAAGAGCTTGAAACGAAGCCGTAAGAATTTTGCGCGTTCTGTATCGTTTGCTCAATCTTAATTTTTTCAGACGGCATTTCCTTGATTAAATACGCTTGAAGACCGCGAAAGGCGGGCGCTATATGGTCGTTTGGATCCAATTCCGCAAGTTGGTACAAGGGGCCGTATATGGTTTTTAAGATGCTGATAAAATCCGCCGCGACAACGTCTTTAGGTTTTGCCTGAAGCCGGGAGAGTTCTTTATTTATGAAATCGATACGCCAATTTCGGATAAGATCGATTACGGTATACGCGAAAGGGGCTTCTTTCTGAAAGGCCGCGGCTCTGTCAATGTTGGATCTAGGAAGCAGGGAGCGCGCGGCTTTTACCAAGTTTTCCAGTTTGGCGTAATACTGATTCATTAGGTCAACGGTGAAAGCCGGATTTATCGGATCTTCTCCTATTTGACGGAAGTGAAAGAACACGGAAAACGCCTGGGCTTTTGTTTTGATCGCGTAAGGCTTACGCGCCGCTAAGCGATCCATTTTAAAGCGTTCTCGGAAGGGAATATTTAGGGCCCGCGACGATACCTCATACTTTGTCGAGCCGGTCTTATATGAAGTCTCGGTAGTACCACGGCGTTTGTGGCGTGGCTCCTTTATTTCAACTGTTTCAATTCGATGCTTTTGACCGCCCGTTTTACCGGCTAGACCCAGCGAAACGGTTTCGTCATGGACAGCTGGTTTTTTTTTCGGTTTTTCCTCTTCTACGCACTCTAGTCCGACTTCTCCGCCAAGAAGCTCGGCAATACGTTTAGCTTCACCAGGTTCCGTGATACCGAGCTTTTGTCGTAGTTCCGATAATTCGCCGGGCGCGTAAATAGCCCGTGGTTTTCTTGCCATAGCTTATACCCGCATATGAAGGACTTCGCCCAAGCCCCATAGATTACGAATGGGAACATTCTCGCCGTCGGTTGATTGCATCATACCGTTGAAAACGCCAAAGGGAGCGTGATAATCCAAACGAGTCAGCAATAGATTAAAAGCGGAAACATTCATCTCGCGCGGTGTAAAATTTAGATCAACCATACCTTCCAAATCTTGGATGACCCAATCCTGGTCAAGGCCAGAGGGTTGAGTAATTCGTACCGGCGGCAATAGATGGGCTTTGTTCCCTATCCATAAAACATTTTCGTTGTATTTGAAGGATTCTTTAGCTTGATTTTCCGCAATACTGAACCCAAAGCGACGCCCGTCGGAGGAGAAGCCAAACGCGGTCGCCCAAGTATTTGCCATTCTGTATGGATAGAGGCCTCTGTAGTCAAAGAGCGTTCCTACCGTATTTTCATGCTTAAGATTTATATGCCTTCCTCCAAAGACAAGATCGCCTCTAGCGGGTCCTAAGGCTTTATGCGAGAAAAGACAACGCTGTTCCGAGAAAGGTAGGCAAACAACAAGGGGTGTCGATTCCGTTTTTTGAAAATCGAGCTCAATATGGGCGGTAAAGGATGGGCGGCGTCGGGTCGCCTGTATATCGATATCGAATTCAACAAGATCCGCGTCCAACCAATCATGTATGCGGAAATAAAAACCGTAACTACGGCTAGTTATTGATGAGTTGTGCAAGCTTCGCGGGAAGTCCCAAGAGCCAAAAGGCAAAACCTTATTGAAAATGAGTTTTTCTTTTAATTCCTTATCCCAAAGAGTTAAAAAGGCAAAACGATAATATTTCGCGTTTATCAGAGCGGCCATAAGATAATGGCGCTCATCTTGTATTTGAAAGGCTTGCCATTCCTTTATTCGGAAATTCTTTAACCATTTAGGGAGAGGAAGGGCAAAGGGTTTTGATATATCCAGAAGATTTACATCATCAAAAGCCCTAGCCCAGGTTCCAAAAATCGGTGTGCCATTTTCAAGAGGCGTTGGTCTAGGTTCGGATAAATCGCGTATGTACATTAACGCTCCTTCCCTGCCGTGGCGGCTCGTCTTTCATAAACTAAGCGCCACGGCTTTCAGGATCTATTCAGCGCTCTCAGGCAGCAGGGTTACTCTAACCGTTCCTTTTTCCAGGAGTAGCGCCGCTGTATTAGTAAGCTCCACTGGCGTAATAGCGTTGTATAGCGTTGGCCGTTCATATAGCGTCGCGAGTGGCAGATCCAAATTCACGGCATAACTCAATAGGGAGCTAGCTAAGTATTGGTCGTTCTGGATCCCTACTTCATAAGCTTTCTTTATGGATTCTACCGCTTTGGCGAATGTTTCTTTGTCTATAAGGCCATTGGCGATGGCTTCCAATTCCGCGATAACCGACGCTGTTAATTCCTCAGCTCGGCCTGGGTCACAGACAAATACTATTGAAGCGGCGACTTCTCCTTTTGGAACCGCGGCTTGGCTAATGGACACGTTCGCGGAATAAACGCCGCCGAGCTTCTCGCGGATTTCGTCCGTTAAGCGAATGTCTATATATTGCTCTAAAACTCCAGATGAAACAGCGAAGCTTTCAGAGTAAGGCCGATCGGCGAACCAACCCAAAAATACATACGCTTTTTCCGCGGCTCCTTTGAAAAGCGTTGTTTCCATTGAACTTGGCCGCTTTATTCCTAAATCCTTCCAGCTTGCGCTTCGAGCGTTTCCTGGTAGGGACGCTATGTATTGCTCTACTAGGGGGCGTAGTTCAGCGGGGTCAACACTGCCAACAAAGACAAAGGTGAAATCCCCTATTCGCAATGCTTCAGAAAGTAAAGAGCGGGCTCTGGCTGTGTTAACCTCCGCGAGCTTTTCAACTTTTAATGGAGCGAAACGAGGATGATTTCCTGAGACTATGCTTGTTACGGCATCTGAGAAAATTGCATCCGGATTTTCTTGCCGTTGTAGTAAAGCGGTCTTGACCTGATCCAAAGCGGCCGCTGTCGCGGCGTCATCAATTCTTGGGGCGCTGAAGGTAAGATAAATTAACTCAAATAAGGTTTTAAGGTCTTTGGTTATAGCTCCTCCACTAAGGCTCCGTTGGTAATCGCTTATATCAAAGGATAGAGAGGCTTGTTTACCAGCTAATCGCTTTGATAATTCCGGAGTGCTATATGGGCCTACCCCGGATACGCTAAGCAGAGCGGAAGCGAAGATGGCGGACATAGCGTCAACGTCATCAGCCCAGGTAGTCCCGCCTTTAGCGGATGCTTGGAGCAGGAGCTGATTGTTTTGATTGTTCGTTTGTTTGTAGATAATTGTGGCCCCATTGAACAGTTCCCATATTAACTCGCCTGAAACCGGGGCCTTTTTTTCACTAGCTATAGCTATAGCCCGCGGTAAGGCTTGTATAAGCGCCCCTTCTAATCGCTCGTCTTCAGGAGCTTGTATATCGGCTGTCGCGACGGCGGCGCGAATAGACGCAACCTGTGCTTCGCTTGGCAAAGAAGCGCTATCGGCCTCTGGCGCGAGAAGAAAAACGCTTAAGTCATCGGCGGTAAAAAACGCGGCGGCGGCGCTTGATAGTTCTTCAAGCGTTAAATCAGCGAGAAGAGCTCGCGCCGCTTTAGCCTCCCAGGCGATGCCGGGAATCGTTTCGCCGGTAAGATAATGGCGCACGAGTTCGTCAGCTAAGACAGAGGATTCGGTTTTGTCGCCTTCAGAGGCTACCGCGTCTAAATAGGAAAGGAGCGAAGCGACAGCTCTCTCCAGCTCGGAACGCGAAAAGCCATAACGGCGTATGGATTCAACCTCGCTAAATAAAGCTTCTAGTGTAGCTTCAACCGCGCCAGGCTCTGGAATAGCGGATAAAACGAAGAATCGGGATTCAACGCCATAGCGTTCCATTCCGCTAGCGGCGGCCGCAAAGGCTGTTTCGGGCTTGACCGCCGCTTCTTGGAAACGCGCTGAAAGGATTTGATCAATTAACGCTTCTAATAGACCAGCGCGATATGAACTAAGATTTTGGCCTATCCCTTCTGGGGGGCGCTTAAAATATAAGTGAACGAAGCCGTATGTTAGCTCTGGGTCGGTCGCTGTCGTTAGGCTGAAACGTCCTGGTGATGGCGGCGGCAGTTCATAGCTGGGCCGATTAGTTGGTTCGCGTGAGCCATCGGTATGGAAGTGTTCACGAAGGGCGGCTTCCATTAAATCCAAATCAAAATCACCCACGAAAACCAGGGCCATATTATCAGGCCGGTACCAATTCTTATAGAAAGACGCCAAGCGTTCCGCAGGAGCGTTTTTTACAATACTCATATCGCCTATCGGAAGACGATCAGCATAAAGAGAACCCTCAAATAGTACAGGGAGTATTTTCCGCTGAACTCGGTCCATGGCGCCAAGACCCGCCCGATATTCTTCTTGGATGATAGGTCGTTCGGCGTCAACATCCTCCGGTAAAAAGCTAACAGCGCTCGACCAATCGCGTAACACATCCAGGGCTTTCGGTGCTACGGTTTTTTTGCCATCGGTGTTTATCTCCGTTGGAACCTCTATTCCGTAAACAGTTTCGTTAAAAGAGGTATAAGCGTTTATTTCCGGTCCAAATCTCATCCCTAAGGAGCGAAGATAATTTATGAGTTCGGATTTTGGGAAATTTTCTGTGCCATTAAAGGCCATATGTTCCACAAAGTGGGCTAAGCCCTTCTCTTCTTCGGTTTCTAGAATTGAACCGGCATTTACCACAAGCTTAAGAAAGGCACGACCTTCTGGTTTGACGTTCTGGCGGAGATAATATTTAAGGCCGTTATCTAAAGAGCCGCTACGTATTTCTTCTAAGAAGGGTACCGTGTCAGCGGCTGATCCTAAGTCTCCATATCGCGGTGCGCCTGTTTCCCAAAGGGGACGGGCAATGACGTTAACGCCTGTGAATAAGAAGGCAATGAAACAGAAGGCGAAAAAGTGTACTTTACTTCTCAATGAGCGCGCAGGCATAAAGCCTCCTTTATACTGTGGTTCTTTATCTTTTTGTTCTGGTAAACCCAGGAACGTAAAATATGATGTATATACTACTCTGATAGGAGGAGGAAGGAAAGGCCGTAGCCAAAGACTATCCCCTGTGGTTCTTAACTCATTTGATTCTCTATCGTATACGTAGTATTCTCTAGCCATGCCAATTAGCTTTTATTCCCTCGGCGCGGCTGAGGAAGTTACCGGCTCCAAGCACATAGTGGAGATTGACGGCAGGTCTTACCTGATAGATTGCGGCGCTTTCCAGGGCAGACGGGCGGAAGCGGATCGTAAAAATCGAGATTTCGGTATCGAAATTGATAAAATTGAAGCAACTGTTCTAACCCACGGTCATTTTGATCACTGTGGCTTACTGCCGTTGTTGGCTAAACGCGGCTATAAAGGGAATATTTACGCTACCCCGGCTACGCGCGATATCGCCAGTCTTGTGATGATGGATTCCGCCCGGATACAAGCTCGTGATGCCGAGTATTTACGGAAACAAGCGGCAAAAAAGGGCGAGAAATTTGATTGGACGCCACTCTACGATGAACAAGATGCGGTTAAAGCCGCGTCCCAGATGGTAACCGTATCGTATAAGCGGCCTATCTGGATTGGTGAGGGGGTAAAGCTGGAATTCTATGATGCCGGTCATATCCTAGGTTCATCAATCGCCTTACTGACGGTAAATTCCGGTGGGAAAGAGACTCGTATAGCTTATACTGGGGATCTTGGTCGTAAGGGTAAGCCAATAATACGCGATCCTGACCTTATTCCAGCCCCAGACTATGTGGTGATGGAAAGCACATATGGCGATCGCCGGCATGAATCAACTAATAACGCGCTTAAGCGTTTGGAAGAAGTAGCATTAAGGGCGATAAAAAGCGGCGGGAAAGTTATTATTCCCTCTTTTGCTGTGGAGCGGACTCAGGAATTGGTTTATTATTTCCACCTGCTGGTTGATCAGGGGAAGATTCGCGATATCCCAATATTTGTGGACTCTCCTATGGCCACAAACGCTACCACTATTTTCCAGGTTCATCCGGAATGCTATGACCAGGAAACGCATGACGCATTTATTAAGCACCATAAAAACCCCTTCGGATTTAACGCGTTGCGCTTTACTATGAGCGTGGAAGAATCAAAAGCGTTAAATGATCTAGAGGGGCCGGCTATCATTATTTCAGCCGATGGTATGTGTGAGGCTGGTCGCATCCAGCATCATCTTATTAATCATATAGAGGATCCAAGTACAACGATACTCATTGTTGGTTATATGGCCGCCCATACTCTTGGGCGTCGTATTAGGGATAAAGAGGCTGAGGTTAAAATTCATGGACAATGGTTTAAACGGCGGGCTTCGGTTGAAAGTATAGATGTTTTTAGTGCTCACGCGGATTATTATGAGATGGGGAATTGGTTAACTGAAATTGATACGTCCCGCTTAAAACGTATCTTTTTGGTGCATGGAGAACCTAAAGCTCAGACCGCTTTCAAAAAGCATCTTTCCGGTATTGGCTTTGATCAAGTGGATATTGTTAAGTACGGCGAAACCTACCAGGCGGATTGAGGTGGCTTACCTTACTGGTTTTCACGCTATTGAGGAAGCGATAAAGGCGGGGAAGCTTAACGGAACCTTGCTTGTGGCGAATGCTGGGCCTCGCGCTCGGTCTATTATGGCTATGGCGGTTGAACGGAAAATACCTACCCAACGGGTAGGGGAGCATGAGCTGGACCGGTTGGCGCGCGGGCATCGCGGTATAGCCTTAAAAATAGAAAGCGGCGAGGAAAACAACGATATAGATCTAGAAAATTATCTTCAAGCTTTAGCTGAAGAAGCTTCCATAACGGTTCTTGTATTGGATGGGATTACCGATCCTCATAATTATGGCGCTATCCTGCGTTCAGCCGACCAGTTTGGTGTAGATTTGGTGGTTGTAGGCAAACGGCGTTCCGCTAAGGATGCGGAAATCGTTTCGCGTACCAGCGCTGGTGCCGTTTCCTGGGTGCGTATCGCCGCGGTTCCTAATTTAACAAGAGCTGTGGAGCAGCTGAAAGAGGCCGGTTTTTGGGTTTATGGTGCCGATATGACAGGCAAAGCCGCAGCTTCTATGTCTTTCCCTAAAAGAACCACGTTAATACTTGGTAGCGAGGGGTCTGGTCTTTCGCGACTGTTAGAGCGGAATTGCGATGGCCTAGTGTCTATTCCGACCTATGGGCGGGTTGATTCTCTTAATGTGTCGGTTGCCGCTGGTGTTCTTTTATATGAAATAGCCGAACAGCGCGGAGGGCGAAAACCGCGGTAATCTTTACATACTGTTGCCAATTCTGTTGAAAATATTTTTTAGAAACTTTTCCCAAAACCCAAGCGGGACGCTTCTTTCCCCCGTACCGGTATATGGACCCTACTTCATATCCAACGGAGGTTTACCATGGCCCAACCCGCCTCCCGCCTCGTCACCATCGACAGTCCCGAGTTCTGTCCCAACCCCGCTTGTCCCTACCACAACCGTGCAATCGCCTCGAATTCTCCCTGGTTTCGCCGCTTCGGCTCCTTCCCCACCAAGTCCAGAGGCCTCATCCCCCGCTTTGTCTGTAAACACTGCGGCGCC
>CAZJJK010000026.1:0-32571 GCA_964546285.1 uncultured Treponema sp.
TCGTAATACCCAACTTCGTTAGCCGGCGATAATTCGTGTAATTCGCCGTTTTTCCAATAGACTGGAAAAGCGCCAAAATACTGGTTATAGGCGAACCCGGCTATATAGACGTTTTCTCCTTCCACGGCGATTTCGCCGCAGATATATTCCTCAACATCATTTTCCCTGTTTACGGCCAATTCACACTCGGAACCGTTAATCCAATAGACAGGCAGCTGGATCATTCGTTCATAATATTCATCGTAATAAAACCTGTTCCCCGACACATACAGATCAGAGCCTACACTGGCGACATCGACGGCATATCCGCCATATACGTCATCGGAGGGGAGCGGCGTGGGCACGCCATTTGTCCAGAGAACGGGGAAGGTGTCTTCATCAGCCGACATAAGGTTTCCGGCCACATACACGGAAGCGCCGTTCAATTCAAGGTTTGACGCTTCAGAACTGAGGCTTCCTGGGTAAGCGGCCAGCTTCTTAAAAATACCGTTTATCCAATATCCATAATCTTCAGTTAGCCGATTTATCCCTAAACGGCCTAACATAACGGGCGCCGAAGGCATCGCGGCCAGGCCGGATACGGGAGCTGATGTTCCAAAACGGTTAGAGGCGGTCACTTGATAATAGTAAGCGGCGCCTGGCACCACATCCTGGTCCATATACCAAAGCGTTCCCGGACTGATAGCCGATGAAAGCGTAGTCCAAGGACCCGAAGCCGTTGTCGCCCGCTGAACTATATAGTTCTCGGCCACCAACGAGTTAGGCGTCCAGACAAGGCACACAGCGCCATCGTCAACCGAACTAGATAGGGCTAAAGCGGCGGGAGCGCTGGGGGCCTTGCCGAAAAAACCCTCGCCAAGACAGCGTTCGGCCTTAGTCGGTATGCCTCGGAAAACCCAGACAACTTCGTTAAGCCAGCCCACTTGATTGCCGCCTTTCATAAAGACGACGGAGACTAGGGGCGACCCCGCCCGGATGCCATAAGCGACAATATCGATCTTATCATGGATGTCGCCATCGGCTTCATCCTCCACATCCCCAACGCTTACCGGAATAGTCTGTATTGTCGTTCCGCTTTTAAGCGTTACAGCCGCGGCATCGATACCAATGTTTTTTGGGAAAAGAAGGGAAAGCGCGATATCACCGTACCCATATTCGTTGTCCAATTCGAGGTTTATCGTTCGCTCCGCGGTAACGCCGTTGATAATGGGAACGGCCAAGGCCTCGCCGAAGGCTAGGGCCGAGCCGCCGCCATCCAAGGCTTGCACCTGGATATCCCAATCGCCGACAGGTAAATTCCGCAGAGCTAAAACGCCGCCGCGAGGGGCGGTAGCCGTTACATCGGCGTAACCGCTCCGGGTCAGCTTCACGGCGTATAAAACGATAGCATTATCGATATCAAGCGAATTCGGCACCCAGGTTTTTGGCGCGGGAACGCTAAAGGCCAAGCGCAGACTGGGGCTTGCGTCGGATGGGACGTTTTCATTGCCCGGCGCGAATGAAAAGGGGTTGGTGCAGGAGCCGAACAAAAGAAAGATGCTCATCAGTGCTAAAAAGGGTCCGTATGCTTTTTTCATTACAGGCCTCCTTCATATAAGACATGAAAGACGCAGGTTTGACTGGAATAGGTTTCCCCGTTTTTAACAACCAATACCGATATGGAATTGGTCCCCAAGGATAGCTCGCTTAGCTCTATGCTGTTTGTCGTCAGCGGTAGTTTCACGCCGTTTAGGTACCATCTAAAACTATCCCCGCCAAAAGCCGGGTCCGCCGCGACAGTTAAGGGCAGAGCGCTGACATAGCCTGTCTCGGTCGCGTCTAGCGTTCCAGTGATGGCTAGACCGACATCGACCTGCCCAAAAGCGCCCGGATTTATCAGGCTTAGGGCAGCCTCGGCTCCTGTAGACGCTGGCGTTAAATAGGCCTGGAGGGTCCATACCCCTGAAATTTTCTTATAAACGGCGGAATTCGTCGCGTTTAGGAAGAAATCACCTTCAACGCCGCCCGTGAAAGCGGGATTGCTGGGATCATACGAATCCACAAACCAGGTGGCTCCAGCTTGGCCGTTCTGTCCGGCTTCGCCTTGATCGCCCTTGATATTCATTTGATAGACCCACGTTCCCGTACTTTTCACATAGACAGCGGCGCTTGAGGTATCCAGGTAGAGGTCGCCGTCTTTGCCGCTTTCGTTATTTGGCGTCCCGCTGCCCGTAAGCCAGGTAGCCCCGTCGGCGCCGTTGACGCCAGCCGCGCCTGCCGCGCCGTCCTGGCCGTCCTCGCCATCTTCGCCGTCCTGTCCGGCGTTGCCCTTGATATTGACGATGAATACCCAGCTCCCCGTCGTCTTGCTGTAGACGTCCGCCGTCGCCGTATCCAGATAGAGGTCGCCGTCTTTACCGCTTTCGTTATTTGGCGTCCCGCTACCCGTAAGCCAGGTAGCCCCGTCGGCGCCGTTGACGCCAGCCGCGCCTGCCGCGCCGTCCTGGCCGTCCTCGCCATCTTCGCCGTCCTGTCCGGCGTTGCCCTTGATATTGACGATGAATACCCAGCTCCCCGTCGTCTTGCTGTAGACGTCCGCCGTCGCCGTATTCAAGTAGAGGTCACCCTCTTTGCCGCTTTCGTTATTTGGCGTCCCGCTGCCCGTAAGCCAGGTAGCCCCGTCGGCGCCGTTGACGCCAGCCGCGCCTGCCGCGCCGTCCTGGCCGTCCTCGCCATCTTCGCCGTCCTGTCCGGCGTTGCCCTTGATATTGACGATGAATACCCAGCTCCCCGTCGTCTTGCTGTAGACGTCCGCCGTCGCCGTATCCAGGTAGAGGTCGCCGTCTTTGCCGCTTTCAAAGGCAGGCTCGCTGTCAGGATCGCCATTTCCATAATACCAAACGGACCCGTCAGCGCCGGCCACGCCGGGATCCCCCGCTTCTCCCTGTTCGCCTTGAAGCGAGACTAAAGAAACCCAAGCACCGGTGGCTTTTTCATAGATTAGCTTATTTTGCGCATCGAGATAAAAATCCCCATCAACGCCGATAGCGTTATCTGGAATACCGTTTCCCGAATACCAGAGAGAACCGGCGGCCCCATCCATGCCGGATGGACCGGCCAGAGTCAAAAGTTCCGCCCACTGCCCATCGCTCTTTTGATAGACCTTCGTGGTTTCGCTGTCCAAACAGAAATCCCCATTCGCCCCTACGGTATCGTCTGGCTTCTCCGTCGTAACATGCCAAAGGGTACCTGACGCACCAGGCAAGCCAGGTGAGCCAGGCTCGCCTGGGGGGCCGCTCAGAGACATAAGAAGCTTCCACTCGGTTTCGTTTTTAACGTAGACAAACGAGGAAGCCGTATCCAGATAAAAATCGCCAGCCTCGCCGCTGCCTTCTTCTGGTACTCCGTCGCCATACGTCCAACTTTGATTGGAGGTCTCGCCGCCTAAACTGGAAATAAGGGTCCATTGGACAGCGTTCTTCTTGTATATAACGGAAGCCGCCGTATCCAGATATAAATCCCCATCGGCGCCAATAGCCTCGGCTGGGATGCCGCTGCCAGTCAGCCACGTGTTGCCGTTTTCACCAGGGGGACCTTTTAAATCGGCTACGGAAAGCCAAGCGCCGTTCGTCTTGACATACAGAACAGCGGCATCGGTATCCAAATAGAGGTCGCCATCCACTCCTACGGTATCGGAAGGCGCGGCCTTGCCGCTTATCATCCTGGCTTCCAGGAAGATATCTTCACCACCAGGCTCATAGCCAATAGGCCCGTCGCATGATCCAAGAACCAAAAGGCTTAGGATTAGAATTAGGAAACCGCTACTTTTCATAGAACCTCCATTAAAAAGTGGACAAAACAAATAAGACAATGGAAGATGAGGATAAAATGAGGATCAAAATAAAAGGGAAAAGCATAAGAACAGCTTTGAACGTTTTTTAAGACCAGAAATCGCCTTGATCTAACGTACACGTTCTCAATCACGACTTTTCCTATTTAGAAATTCATTCAAAAGTTGAAACTTCTGAAATCATTTCCATACTATCCGGACTTTTTCATCTTTAGTTTTATCGCGAATGATAGAGCTTATAAGTCGGCCAAAGGTATGATTTTATCGGCTTTTCGCCAAATGTGTAGCCTAAGAATATAGGAATAGTTGATAGTATCCCCCTATTTGACTAAGTAGAGTTTTTAATCGATATAATTGATGAATGAAAACTAGGGAGCGTAATCGTGAATAAAAGGCCAGCCTCCGCGCTTATTATAGCGCTCTGCTTCGTTAATGCGGTTCTCCTAGCGGAAACGGAGATAGAATCGAATTCGGTGAATACCTATGCCGCCTTGAACGAACGGGAAACACGCTTATTCGAGTATAAAGACGATCGCGGGGCTTTAGAAATGAAAATATCGATGTTGGCGCTTATCAACGCCAGCCGTGCGCGCTCTGGCGCTCCGCCGCTAAAGCTTGACATACTCGCTTCCCGCGTCGCCAATAAGCAGGCTGCCGAGGCCGCGAAGGCGGGCTACTCGGGCCACTATAACTTAGCTGGGCAAAAACCCTATCACCGCTACGCTTTCGCCGGCGGCGTGGATCATGTCAGTGAAAACGCGGCCGGCCGCTGGAGCAGCGCTCCGCTTGATCCAGAAGAGGCTTGGTCGTTTATGACCGAAGCTCATGCCGCTTTTATGGCCGAAAAGCCGCCGTATGATGGCCACCGCGTTAATGTAATCAATAAAGACCATACCCATGTCGGCTTAGGCTATGCCGTCATTGAAAATTATTTCGCCTATTATGAGGAATATATCGATCGCTATTTTGAAAGCCTCACAGCGCCGGCGGAAAACACTGTTGGGGCTAAGGTAATGGTTCAAGCCGTCCCTAAGACGGGGTATTACGTTTACGCGGTGATGGTCTACTATGAGAAGGAACCGCAGCCGCTCAGCGCCAAACAAGCCGATGAAAAGGGGGCGTATCCCGATTACACCAGTTCCAGAGTCGCCGCCTTATGGCCGTATCAGCTGGATATAGCGGAGGACGGCTCCTGTTCTTTCCCTATCGCTTTGAATAAAGCCGGGCTTTATTATGTCCAGATATATCTGGACAAGGCCATGCCGAAACGTAGCGGTTCGTTTAAGACCGCCGATAAGATCCAAGCCTCAGGTCTAGTGTTGCGAGCTCGATAAAGCGCTAAACATAGAACAAACCAAGTCTAACGGCTTTCCTCGGGGAAAGCGGTCTACACAAAGTCCGCGGGAGACAGAAAGCGTGGGGAAGCTAGTCAGGATTGACAAGAGCCTCTCTTTTAGCATACTGAGCCGATGAAACGGGATACATTGCTGATACTTCTCTGCTATGCTATGGTTTATATTGTTTGGGGCACCACTTATTTTTTTATTAAAGCGGCCGTCGCCACCATCCCCGCGGCCTTTGTGGTTGCCTGGCGTTTCGCGGCGGGCGCGCTTATTCTAGCCGTCTTGGCCGCCGCGCGAGGGGCTTTTTCGCCCTTTCCCAGCTTGAAAGAATGCGCCGGTTCCGCCGCTATCGGCATTATGCTCCTGTTGCTAGGGAACGGACTTCTGACAGAAGCGGAGCGTGTTATTCCAAGTTGGGTAGGCAGTATTCTTATCGCCTGCATGCCTATTTATGTCGCTTTTTTTAACTTCCTTTTTTATCGAACTAAAATTTCCACTATCCGTATTATCGGCGCGCTTGTCGGGCTTATCGGAGTTAGCGTCAGCCTTTATGACGGCTCCTCGTTTGGGAAAGGGCTTGGCCCAGCCATGCTTATCGGCATAGCGGGGGCCTTAGCCTGGGGTTTAGGCACCAGCGCCGCCAAAGCCCTGCCCAAGGCTAAGGATGTATTCGCGTCCACGGCTATTCAAATGACCGCCGCCGCTCTGGTGTCCCTTATGATTGGGCTGGCTGGCGGCGGCGATCCTATCGGAGCGCTTAAAGCGGCTTCTCCCTCTTCCTTATTTGGCTTGGCCTATCTATCTATACTCGGTTCTCTTACCTTGGTCGCTTATAACCACTTATTGGTGGCTGAACCCAGCTTCCGAGTTTCAAGTTATTCTTTGGTAAACCCGGTGATCGCCGTTTTTTTGGGTTTAGCCGCCGGTGAGAAAGCCGCGCCCTATTTAGCCTTTGGCATATTGCCGGTGCTTATTGGGATCGCGCTAATACTATATGGCGATATTCTGCTTGGGCGTACAGCGCGTAAAGCCTAGGCCGCTCCAATTTACTTAAATCCGTCAATTCTATTGTCAGTTAAGATTTAGGGAAGAGGAACGAGAGCTTGGGGCCTTCAGTACTCCATAAGCCCGCGGTTAACCCGGTGAAATTTATTAGCCATATGGTTCAAGAGCGTGGGAGGGAAGCGTTCAGGAACGCTACATAAGTAATTAAAGATCAAGGAGATAAAGATGAAAAGCACGGGATGGCGGATTCTTACGATAGCAATAATTGTATTGGTCATGGGCTGTACCAACATTCCCCAGGGCACCTGGCCGAGTGATACCTGGGAAAGAAGTACGCCGGAAGCCCAGGGAATAAATTCGGGAAGACTTCTTACTATGCTGAAGACAATAAACCCCGAAAAAATGAATATTCATTCCATGGTGATTATTCGCGACGGGCGAATTGTGGCGGATTTTTACCGGAAACCCTATGAAAAAGACATGCTTCACTTAATGTATTCATCAACAAAAAGTTTTATTTCCACCTTAATCGGAATCGCTCTGGATCAGCGCCTGATAGGAAGCGTAGAGGATTCTGTTTTTACCTATCTTCCCGAATATAAAAGCGGTGATCCGCTAAGACCGGACATAAGCATTGAAGATTTGCTTACCATGAGATCTGGCGTCTATTGGTCCGCGGAAAAACTTGGCGCGTCTTATGATCCAACTTATCAAATGTTCAATAGAAATGATGACTGGCTTGGTCACTTTTTCGCTTTGCCTATGGATTCGCGGCCAGGAGAGCTTTTTGACTATAATAACGGCAATACCCAGGTCCTCGCTGAAATTCTGAACAGAGTGACAGGAGGCAAGGCCCGCCAGTTCGCGGAGGAAAACCTGCTGACACCCCTGGGGATCACCGATTATGTCTGGCAAGAGGCTCCGGGAGGCTGTATTATCGGACCTACCGGACTGAGCCTCCGGACAGAAGATCTCGCCAGACTAGGCTATCTCTTTCTCAATAAAGGATACTGGAAGGATAGAAAGCTCATATCCCCAGAATGGGTAAAAAACGCGGTCCAGAACCATGTTGATTTCAGTACTATGCCTTCAACCGCCAATCTTTACCCATATAAGGGATACGGTTATCAGTGGTGGCTTCTTGATGACGGTATGTACGCGACCATAGGGTATGGTGGCCAGTATTGTTTTGTCTATCCCGAAAAAAATCTTGTTATCGCTATGAATGCCAGTATTACTAGTATTCAAGAACCCGCTATTTTAACCTTAGTTGGGCTTGGCCTTCAGCATGCCGCTGAATCCCCTGAACCACTACCTGAAAAGCCTGAAGCCGCCGAGACGTTATATAAGTACCTAGCTTGTCTGACAGAGACAAATCAGCCTGGTCCTTTTGTGGATATAGGGATAATCGATGCTTTAGCCGGGCGGACAATCAGCTTTACCGAAAATTCCCTGGGGCTTAAATCGCTCAGCTTTTCAGAAGGAGAGCCTAGGCAACTTATGTGCGAAATGACTATGGATGAGAAGAGCGGATTCTATTATTCAAAGAATGAAGCTTCTCTTTTTACGATACGCTTCGCGATAGGGCTTGATGGCGAGTACCGGAAATCGGAAGTAAAATTTCCTGGCTTTTTTTACACCTTAGCTAATGGAAAAATCCCTATTCATGCGAGGGCCATAAAATTAAGCGCTAATACCCTCAGTTATAATTTTACCATTCCGGTAGTATCGCATACTAATAGCACTGATACCCTTACCCTGAAAGACGGTGAAGTCATTTTTACCAGATCGAATATCGGGATTAGCGGCCTTCAAAACGCCGTGGCACGGGGGGTAATAGAATAAGGGAAGGCGGTAGATACATAAATGCCGGAATGGTTAAGAATTCTTGAGTTGGATACACTTGTATTCTCGGCTCCGCCGGAAACCAATTTTTTCCGCGAGCTTTGCCGAAACCTGGTTCATCGCGTCCCAATGACATTCCAAATTCCTCTTCCCGCATTCCGCGATCATCCGTCGGGAAAGCGCCAGCGCGATACCCCGCCGTCTATAATCCGCGTGGGTATCAACTTGAATTTCAATGCCCTTGCCGTACATTGTATAACACCCGATCCCGCCGATTATCTTCTTGCCCAACATCGCGACAAAGCCGAAACCCGGATGGAGCGGGAGCGGAGGAGCCATGGTATTGGCGACTATATCCTTTGACCAAGCTTCTTTTTGCAGTTCGACCACCAATTCATCAGTTATCGGCTTGATCGAGACAGGTTCATTCTGGATACTGATTTCATCCGCGACAAATTTTTCTTCTTTAAATTGACTAAAATCATAGGCGGCGAAGGCAGTTCTCGTATACAGCTTGTAGGAATTGGGGAAACGTTTTCCAAGCTCCCCAATCCAGTCCGCCGGTGGATCAAATATATGGGCTTCTTCGATAGTGAGAATTTGACCGAGGAGCTCGTCATTGAAGGGTCCGAAACATTGGACTATATCAAAAACGATAAGCGCAAAACTAGATCCAGCGATATAGCCATGGCCATAGATACCGTCAAGAAAGGATCGCGTTATTTGATGAAAGCGCTCGCTTCTTGACGTATGACCTAAGGCTTTAATAAAATCCGCGGCCCTATCAGGAGAATATGAAGTCATTTTTAAACATCCTTTTATATAGAGCTCCCCGCGAATGCCGCTTGCATTCACGGGAAGCTCAATTTTCCTATTTCTTAATGCGCGGCGTTTCTAGCGTCTCCCCGTTGCGCACAAACTCAAACCATAGCTCTTTGGAGTCCTTGTCGTTTATGATCTCATAGAACTCTGAAAGCTTTGTCACTTTCTTACCATTCACGGCGGTTATAACATCGTAGCGTTTGATACCGACTGTCGCCGCGGGTGTCTTATCGTAAGCCTCAGCCACTAAAACGCCCTTAACGGAAGAGTCCACTTCCACCGCCTTACGGATTTCATCCGTTAAGGCGATAACTATGGCGCCGGGCCATAATTTTTCATTGGAAGCCGCGACCTTATCATCACGAGCCTCTATTTTAACCGTCAATTCCATTTCTTGGCCTTGCCTAATCACGGTAAAGCTGGCTTGCTCCCCAGCTAAAAGATCGCCCACAACCAGAACTAACTGGTCGCGATCGCGGACCGTCTTGCCATTTATGGCGATGATAAAGTCGCCAGGCAAAAAGCCGCCCTTTTCAGCGGGAGAAGCGATAAAGACCTGGGATACTAAAGCGCCTTTACGGTTGTCCAAAATAAGCTCTTCGGCCTCGGCTTCATCGCTAACGTCAACCAGAGAGACGCCAAGCCAGCCGTAGCGGACGCTGCCGGTGGAGATAAAATCGTCAATCGCTTTTTTGATATTATTGACGGGAATAGCGAACCCTAAACCAACCGATCCACCGGTATTACTGGCTATCCAAGTATTTATTCCGACCACCTCTCCGCGGATATTAAGCAGGGCACCGCCGGAGTTGCCTTGGTTGATCGCGGCGTCCGTTTGAATAAAGTCGTTGATATTAGCGGCTGGTCCTCCCTTTCGTTCAACGGCGCTGACTATGCCCATGGTCATGGATGACCCGTACCCGAGCGGACTGCCGATAGCTATAGCCCAATCGCCTACCTTCACATCGTTGGAATCGCCTAAGGCCGCGACAGGCAAAGCTTCAGCGCTTTCAAATGACACAAGGGCCAAATCCTTTCTTTCATCCGTACCGATCAGGGTACCAGGAAAACTGCGGCCATCGGATAGGCGTAAACTTATCTCCGAAGCGTTAGCGACGACATGTTGATTCGTAACCACATAATGCACCTTACCGATACGCCTGACGATAACGCCAGATCCAAGCCCCTGCGAGCGATATTCACGTTCCCCTTCTTCCGGCTGAGGCTGTCCAAAGAAAAACTCCCAGGGAATACCATTATAGCTAGGCGTACTTTGTTTGGTCACCTCAATGACATCCACCTCGACAATAGCCGGTAAAACTTTTTCGGCGATTGATCTAAAGCTATTCTGCAATTCCTCCGCGACAGCTAGCGCGCTCGCGTCAACTACAGCCGCGGGCGGTTCTTCGGCATACGCGGTTTTGCTATTGCCTGGAGTGGAGCAGGAAAAGGAAAGGAAGGCCAAGGAAAAACCAAATATCGAACCAATCAAAACCAGATTAAAAACGAAAAAGCCTTTCGTTGACAAACGTTCATTGAGTTTCATGCTGCCTCCTAGAGCGTCCAATAAGCGTCGCTCAATCGGTGTTTTGGATGCGGGTCCATAAAGGGCCACTTTCATAAAATATAATAAAGCCGATGCCCAGCGGTTACCTAAAGTCTGTAAAAGCTGTGTTAATTCGTTTCGCCAACACCGTTCCCGCTTTTATACGGTGAGTATCTCGGTTCTATCCTTAAATATCGCTATGGTGTGCTCAAAATGAGCCGCTAGAGAGCCATCAGCGCTAACCACTGTCCAGCCGTCATCAAGCAGCTCGATATCATCGCCCCCCATCATTATCATCGGCTCTATAGCGATAACAAGCCCCTCCAATAAACGGGGGTTGGGTCCGGACCCAGAATAATTGGGAACCTGGGGATCTTCATGCTGAGAAAACCCAACACCATGGCCGCAATATTCACGTACCACGCCAAAACCCTCGGCCTTGGCTCGATTGAACACCGCGCGTGAAATTTGATGCAAACGATTACCAAAAACCGCTTGGGCTATGCCCAGATCCAAACATTCGCGCGTGACAGTGACCAGCTTACGTGCCGCTTGACTAATCTTGCCAACTGGGACGGTAATCGCCTTATCGCTATAATAGCCGTCAAGCTCTATACCGCAATCAAGCGAAACAAGGTCGCCATCCTTAATTCTACGCTTTGAGGGTATCCCATGAATAATCTCATCATTTATGGAAACGCAGAGAGCGGCGCTATACCCATCATAACCGAGAAACGCGGGACGTCCGCCGGCGCGGCGGATCCAATCACGAGTCCATTGGTCCAAATCCCTGGTTTCCACTCCTTCGCGCACCAAAGGCTCAAGCTCCGTAAACAAAGAAGCGAGGAGATGGCAGGAAAGGCGAATCCCATCAATCTGTTTTTCGTTTTTCAGTCTAATCATTACAGTCCTTCGGGGCTTTTCCCTAAGCTGAAAGCTCTGAAACCGCCTCTTATATTGTCGCCTTCCACACCGCCTAAACCCCAAGGCGACGACGTATTTGAACAGCGTTCGGCAAAGCTGGGTCACGCTGTATAGCGTCGCGGAGCGCGACGCGCGCCGCCGCCACATCGCCAAGCCTATCAAAAATTTCAGCCGCCATTTTTAAGTATCTGGCTTCATCGCGTTTACCCAGCCCCATTCCCAAAGCTCTATCCAAACATTCTAAGGCCGCCTCATCATCGCAATGGCCCACCAGCCTTGTCCGTATTATGCTTTTCAACAGGGCATCCACTTCCGGCGCGAAATGCTTGAAATACGGCTTCTTCTTTTCCTCTTTCAGTATATCAAAAAGCAGCGAACATGCCGCGTAAGGATCACCCGCCTTATCCAACTCTTCCGCTAAAATAAACGCGCAATCCATCCAATCCTCTCGGTCCAAATATCGCTCCATCGCGAAATCCAAGCCGCCCTGACTCCTCCACGTAGACATAGCGTCTTCCTCCTCCATATGAAGCAAATCAAAGAAGATTAAAACCGCCTGGCTTTTCGGATCATCAACCCGTTCCTTAAGAAAGGCGCGATAATCAAAATCGATTCCACCTCTCCAACGTGGATTGGAAATAACAAAGCGATCATAAGCCCGATCATAGGCGGCGCGTCGTTCAGGGTCTGACAGAGTCTCGTAAGCCGCCAGGACGCGCCGTATCTCTGCTTGACCCGCCTCGCCGGCTAAATCCGGATGAGACCGTTTGGCCTTTTCGCGAAAAGCTCGCTTTATTGAGGCGACGTTGGCGCCGGAAGGGACGCCGAGGATTTCATAATAATTTTCCACGTATTGCCTAGGCGCCGATTCGTTTTCCCAAGGCCACGGCTTGATTCAGGTTGACCACTGTTTCAGACCAATTAACGCACATGCCTTCTTTTTCCATAGCCCTCATAAGATTTGATAGGGCCTTAGCGCTAAAAAGGCCCCCAGAGCGCAGAAAAGCCGCGCCTTTTTTACCAACAAGCGAACTGCCACCGGATAAAATTCGGCTAACGGAATCCGGTATCTTTCCACTAAAAAAGCTAAGAGGCGCGGTTAAGACAGCTATATATTCATAGCCTGGCAGCCTAACGCCATCGTCGCTGGCGGCGTCAATCACATCGGCGCGGTGACCCATAGCCTCCATGCCCTTAGCTAAAGCGTCAGCTTCCTTGTCTAAACGACGGCCGCCCGGTTTAGCGACGATGATAGCGATTCTCATAAATCCTCCCAGATACGCCCATCGTCACATTACGCCTGCTTATACAGCTGATCTATCCCAGGCTCCTTAACGACCAAGACCGAACAATGGGCGTTTACCATAATCTCCCGATGGGCGTGAGAAATTATGTCACGGGCGCTACGATCGCGCTCCCAGCCGCCCAAAAGGATAAGGTCAGCCTTTTTTTCATGAGCCGCGGCTAGTATTTCGGTATAGATGGCGCCTCGGCGCAGCTCGCGCTCGGCGCGGACACCCTTGGCGCGCGCCAATTCTTCCACGAACGATAAATAGCGCTCGCCATTAGCTTCCAGGCTGCGTTCGTAATCGGCGCTCTCCTCTTGAATGAAGATTTTACTAAGCGTCAATTGGCGGATAGTAGCGGTATCAACCACATAGATGGCGCTCAGGCGACAGCGATAAAGCTTAGCCATGATAATACCGTATTTCGCGGCGTAGATCGAGGAATCGGAACCGGATATCGCGACCAAGAGGTTGGTGAACAACGGCTTAATCATTCCCTACCGGCCTTCCTTTTAAGCAGCTTGCTTGAAAAGAACGATTCACGGTCTCGTTCTTCTAAACTTGACTCTATAAACACCTTAGTTTCCCGAGCTTGCGGAATCACCATTTTTTCCAAGGCGTTTACCCGACGCTGGGTTTTCCGTACCTCGCGAGCCAGACGCCACGCGACAGTACGGACGGCGGCCATTTCGGTGAGGATTCTCAGCAACGAAAAGAATTCTAACACAGTTTCATCGCATTCCGCAAACGAATTCACCGGCGAATACTTTAATTCCACGGCTGGAAGAGAAACCTGTAAGGAGGGTAAATCTATTCCGGCTATAATTTGACGCTTTTCGGCAATTTCAAAACGATAAGACACCGATTTGGCTAAGTCTGCGGCGCGGGCGCGGCCGGTTCGAACTAACATCCGCTTTAACGATGGATACGCTTTTTCCACAACATCGTCCAGATTGCGCTCCAAAATTTTGACTCGCTCGACCGTCCTCATCAATTCCATAACCAAGATTTCGCGCTTCTGCTCTAACAGTTCATAGCCTTCTTCAGCGGTGGCTAAGCGTTCCTTAACGCGTAAAAGATTGCTTTTAGTCGGCGCTACGCCGTCCCTAGCCATGACGAGGGCCTTCTTGTCGGGCAAGCGCCGGACGGCTGGCTGATCGGAACCGGGCGTCTTCCGGATCTTCTTGATCCAAGTCCACTTGATCGCGCTGCGCTTCAGGCTTCTCCGCCTCGATCGGCTCAAGATAACGCTCTATAAATTCTTTGCGGACGCGTAGCAATTCATCACGCGGCAAGACGCTGAGCGCCTTCCAGCCTAAATCCAACGTATGCTCTATTGTCCTGTCCTCAGCTTCGTCCTGAGACAGATAGTCGCGCTCAAAAGTCTCGCCAAAGGCTAAATAGCGCTTATCGCCGGCCGATAATTCTTCCTCGCCGATGATAGAGGCTAAATTGCGAACGGCTTTAACGCGGGAGTAGGCGGCGAAAAGCTGACTCGCGACATCTTTATGGTCCTCCCTGGTCATGCCCTCGCCTATGCCGTCCTTCATCAAGCGCGACAGGCTGGGCAAGCCAGCCACCGGCGGATATACGCCGCGCTGAGATAATTCTCTATCCAATACGATTTGCCCTTCGGTTATATACCCGCTTAGGTCAGGGATAGGATGACTAATATCGTCATTAGGCATAGTTAATATGGGTATCTGAGTAATGGAGCCCTTAGACCCCTCAATTTTTCCGGCTCTTTCATAAAGCGAGGCTAAGTCAGAATAGAGGTAGCCGGGATAGCCTTTTCGGCTGGGGACCTCGCCTCGGATTGAGGAGACCTCACGCAAGGCTTCACAATAGTTGGTCATATCGCTCATAACCACAAGCACATGCATCCCTCGGTCGTAGGCCAGATACTCGGCGGCGCTTAACGCGCAACGTGGCGCGATAAGCCGCTCAATCGAGGGAGCGTCAGCCAAAGATAAATACACGACGACATTGGCTAAAACGCCGGAACGCTCAAACCCGTCAAGAAAAAAGCGCGCCACATCGTATTTAACCCCCATCGCGCAAAATATGATGACGAAAGCCTCTTCGGCGCCGCGTATCTTTGCCTGGCGGATTATTTGCGCGGCCAAACGGTTGTGGGGAAGGCCATTGCCGGAAAAAATAGGCAGCTTTTGTCCTCGGATAAGAGTATTCATGCCATCGATAGCCGATACGCCAGTTTGAATAAAGTCCCTGGGATACGCGCGCGCATAGGGGTTTATCGGTAAGCCATTCACATCGCGTCTATCAGAGGAGAAAATCTCACCGAACCCGTCAATTGGCCGGCCTAAGCCGTCAAAGATGCGGCCTAAAAGACCATTCCCAACACGGAGCTCCATCGGCCGGTCCAAATATTCCACCCGCGAGTCGTCCGCGGAAAGCCCGACGCTGGACCCAAACAACTGGACAGCCGCCCAGTCCTCCGACAGCTCTACCACCCGTCCCAAACGCCCTTGGCCGTCTCGGCCATAAACCAGGACGGTATCGTTGAAGCCTACCGCCCCTCGGCGCGCGGCGATAACCACCGGCCCTTCAACGCGGTTCAAGCCTCGGTATTCAACCCCCCTCATAGCGCCTCCCTTAAGCGGTAGCCGCGCTCCAAGTCATCAAAAGCCAGCTTAAGCTCCCTCTCAAATTCGGCCAATGACTGTTCGTCGTCATTGCGAATCTCGCTCTTGAGCCGAGCCAGCTTTTCGCGCAGCGGCAGACCCGTTATTTTAAGAAGCGGCGCGCCTATTTCAACGCAGCTTTTAGCCCTTTCATAAAATTGAATCACTAATTCCAAAATGCGGACCTGTTTGGCGGGAACACAGTACATATCGATATCGTCAAAGGAATTTTGCTGCAGAAACCCGTTTTTTATAAGCTCCGCGGCTAAAAGAATAAGTCTTTGGTCATCGGGAAGAGCGTCAGGCCCAATCAAACGGACAATTTCCGCCAAGCGTTGTTCTTTTTTTAGCAGCTCCAGCGCCGCGCGGCGGACGCGATGCCAGGCTGGATTCACCGAATCCCACCAAAGCTTCACTTCCTCAGCGTATTCGGAATAGCTATCGTTCCAGCTAATAGCCGGATAATGGCGCGCGTTCGCCAAATCGCGGTCCAAGGCCCAAAAGCAGCGGATAAAGCGTCGGGTATGCTGTGTAACCGGCTCCGAAAAATCTCCGCCGGGGGGGGATACCGCGCCTATAACGCTGACTGATCCAGAACGTCCATTCAACGAGGTAACGCGGCCAGCCCGTTCATAAAATTCCGCCAAGCGGGTGGGCAGATAAGCGGGGAAACCTTCCTCCGCCGGCATTTCTTCCATCCGGCCGGACAGCTCGCGTAAGGCCTCGGCCCAGCGGCTGGTGGAATCGGCCATAATCGCCACATGATAGCCCATATCCCTGTAAAACTCGGCCAAGGTGATGCCGGTATAGATAGACACCTCACGGGCGGCTACCGGCATATTTGAGGTGTTGGCGATCAGTATAGTCCTTTCCATCAAGGAACGGCCGCTTCTAGGATCAATCAAGCGCGGGAATTCGGTAAGCACATCCGTCATTTCGTTGCCGCGCTCGCCGCAGCCGATATAGACGATTACATCGGCATCGCACCACTTAGCCACGGAATGCTGTGTCATGGTTTTACCCGTGCCAAAGCCGCCGGGTATGGCCGCGGTCCCGCCTTTGGACAAGGGGAAAAACACATCGATAACCCGAAGGCCGGTAATCAAGGGCTTATCGGGCATCAATTTTTCGGCGAAGGGGCGGGCTTTCCGCACCGGCCACCATTGCGCGATGGTGAAAGCCTGCCCATCATCGGTCCAGGCGATTTCGTCATCGATCCGATAATCACCCTCAGGGGCTAAGCGAACAAGCTTCCGCTCGCTTTGTTCCGGCGGCGCCATAACGGCGCACATGATAGACGGCGTTTCGCGGACAGCGCCGAGCGGTAAAAGGGACGATACGGGAGGCGTCTCGCCACGGGCTAAAGCCGCGGCCAGATCGACATCAGGTTCAAAATGCCATACCTTGGTATCATCAAGCGGCTTTTCACGAACGCCAGGCTGAAGGAAAGCGCCGCCGCTGTGATACATGGCCTCAAGCGGCCGCTGGATACCGTCGTAGATGGTTCCAATCAAACCAGGGCCTAGCTTAACCGATAGGGGATGCCCTATGGATCGGGCCGGAGCCCCAATTTTCAAGCCGGTGTTATCCTCATACACCTGAATAACCGCCGTCTCGCCTTCTAAGCGGATGATTTCACCGATTAGCCCTTGTTCGCCCACTTCCACCACATCGTATAATCCGGCCGCGCCTAAACCGGAAGCGCGTAGAATAGGCCCGGCTATGCGGGTAACGCGCCCTTCAATCATTAACGGCCTCCTCGCCTAATAGAGCGCGCGCTAACTCTTCCCGGTTTTCCCGCAACAATTCATCGGCAAATTCGCCTAATCCGATGCGAATCCGGCAATCGCCGCATTCAATAAAGAGAGAGGGCAGTTTCCCGGGATCAGGCTTTATCTTTTCTATCGTCCAGTCAGCTTCAGCGATACGATTATGGATCAGCGCCTTTATCTCCGCTTCCGTAAGGCCAGAGGATTCTATGCGTATCTTTCTACTCTGTATCACATTAATGCGGCGGTCCAATTCACGGCCCAAGAGGGCTAAGGCGCTGGTTCTGTCCAAAGCGCCCATATAATCGCGAACGGCCTTGGACAACAAGCTATTGGACCGTTCGGCCCTTAAGCGCCTTTTTTCCAACGGAAGACGCGCTTTTAGCTCGGTTCGGCGTTCAGCCGCCTTGCGCTCATAATTAGCCCGCAAAGCGTTTAAATCCGCCTCTATTCTTTCCTTCCATTCGTCTTCCGCCGCTTGCGCGCTTTGTTCCACCGTTTTTAATATCCGATCAGCCTTTTTACGAGCATCCTCCAGGATTTCCCGATCCAAGGCCTCGGTCGTGCGTATTTCTTCCATGCGCTTACCCGTTCCGCGTCATACTTGAATACCGATAGCGTTGCGAATGGCTTCCACCAAGGTTTTACGGCCAGGAAGCCGTCCCTGCAAACCGGGGATTTCCACCACCAGAGGGAATTCGCTTCCCAGCTGCCAATCCGTCAGCGTTTCGCCAAGATACTCGGCGATTTCTTCCGTAATGATCAGTATCCGAGGCCGCGGCCTATCCGCTACAGGGAAGGCGGGCAAGGCAGCTTCCTCACCCAAGGTAATACCTCTAAAAGCCGCCAGAGCGTCGGCGCGGTCGTCCACGGCCACGCCTTCCACGCCAACAAAACGGAAGGCGATAAGCAATTCCTCGGACCCGATAAAAAAATAATCCAAAGGCTAGACCCAAAGTATAAACATAGCGACCAAGAAACCCCAAAGACAGATACCCTCAGCCAAACCAGCGTAAGGTAGCGCCTTACCGGCCAGTTCCGGGTTTTCGCTCATAGCGCCCATAGCGGCGGCGCCTATCCTGCCAACCGCCAAGCCACCGGCTACACAAGAAATACCAACCGCTAAAGCCGCGGCGAAATATTTCCACGGGACCTGCTCCGCGGCGCTTGAGACGGCGCCTTCTTTAGCCGCGGCTTCTTGCGCGGGCGCGAAAACAGCCGCCGCGACAAAGAGTATAAAAGCGAGAAAAAGCATAGATCGTTTCATGATTTAACCTCCCTACGGAATCGGAACGGCGCGAATTCAACGCCCGTATCTGTGAAGAATTTGCTAAAAAACTCGTAATACTGTAAACGAACAACTTGAATGGCCACAATCAACCCTTCCAACAGGATGATTAGGGCGTTACCGATAACCATTACGATAAAGCCGAAAAAAGCGCCGGCCGGCGTGCCGCCCGCGATCATATCGGATAAGGCGAAAACGATAAACGATAGGACCGCGTGCGAAAGGGCAAAGGCGCCGACTCGAAGAAAACTGACCGTATTGGATAAATAATAGGAGGTCGATTCAAGCACCTCAACAAAACCTTCCATAAAGGAGGCCATAAGACCATGCTCAAAAACGGGGCGACGGCCGGAAAATAAACGAAAAACCGAGGTCCCAAAAAAAAGACCAAAGACAGGCAGGCCAAGGCCGATATAATCCCACCAGGCAAAGCCGCCGCCCATCAAAATCCGAACGGCGATCCCAAGGGCATACCAAAACAATAAGGCGCCTGAAAGCCCCGTTTTAGCGAAAAACGCCTTTTCATAGCGTTTTAGTATTAAATTATTGACAATATTGATAATAAGCCCGATGGAATTTATTAATACGCCGATGCCGATAGTAAAACCGAAAAAAGCGAACAACATTTCAACGCTGCCGGCTTCAGGCATAAGGTGCAAAACCCGGTCAACCGGATGCCCCGTTAGGAAGGCGGTGACAAGACGGGTCGGCCGGATCAAGAGCGTGTCATTGGCGAACACCTCGCCATCCAGAAGCCCCATCAGCATAGACGCCGTACCCACCGCCATAAGCGGGGAAGCGAAACGCCGGAATCCGGCTAGTTTACGCAAACCGTGACGCGAGGCGGCCAGCCCCAGCATCAGCAGGACAAAGCCCTGCCCCACATCCCCAAACATCAGACCAAATAAAAGAGTAAAAGACAGGGCGACAAAGGGCGTTGGATCGATGGTGCCATATAACGGCGCGCCGTAAGAAAACACGACACGCTCAAAACCGCCCACAAAAGCGCCGTGATCCAAGGCGACGGGTACTTTTTCCTCGCCATCGCGAACGGAAACCAATTCGTTTGGCTCATAAGAACGAAGGGCCAAACGACCGTCGGTCAAACGCGCTAAATCATCGGCTAACCCGCGAACTGAGGCCGCCGCTACCCAGCCGGAAAGGCTATATGAGCTTTGAGTGGTCTGAAGATTCGCTTTAAGCTCGTTTACCGCCTGGGCCATAAGATAGGCTTCAACGAGCCGTTTAATGGTATCGGCGTATTCAGAGGTTAAGGCCTTTTTTTCCTCGGCGATATTCTCCAAGGTTTTTTTGGTCTGCTCAAGCTTATTATCCAAACTGGTCAAGAGCTCAGCGGGAACCCCCGCGAAGTCCGTTGGCACCGAAAGAGCCTCAAACCCTATTTTTTTTAATTCGCTGTCCAAGGCAAAACGGCCTTTTTTTGAGGAAGCGGCTAAAATACGATCGTTATCGCCCAGCGGTACTATCACCGCGCGGTCGCCTAAGCTGTCGCTCAATTCCTCTCGGCGTTTTGGATCAAGCCGCCCTACCCTTAGGGTCAGATAGGAAAGATGCTCCAAATCGCCAAAGGGAGCCTTCAAACGGGCGAAAGCCCGCGCTTCCTGAGCCGCTTCCTCAACCTTACGCCCCTCGGCCAGCGCCGCTTCTTCCCTCTGGGCGCACAGGTCAACGCGGGAGGCAAGGCTACGCGCCAGGGCGTCATCGTCAGCCGTCGGTAGTTGGGACAGCTCCCCAGGCTCTTCCGGTAAGGCGACACCCAAATAAAGCGCCGCCCTTTTGACGTGTTCCAAAGAAGCTTCCGCCTTATTCCCAGAAGAACCCCCGTTATTTAGGTTTAGAGAAAAACCGTTATCGGGGAGAGACATATGCATA
The DNA here is from genome assembly GCA_964546285.1 of uncultured Treponema sp. Taxonomy (GTDB): domain Bacteria; phylum Spirochaetota; class Spirochaetia; order Treponematales; family Breznakiellaceae; genus CAZJJK01. The sequence continues at coordinate 20,196 of CAZJJK010000026.1, forward strand.
AGAGCCCGCTTGCCGACATACTCTATTACGGCATCAACATCTCGAGTTAAAACCGTTAACTCGATCCGTTTCATTTTTTTGGGACGGATCATGCGCTAACCCCCAAAGCCGAATACACATCCTTAACGGACACCCCTATAGTTAAGCCCTCAGCCACGCTGGTTAGAAGGTCTTCCTCATACTGCAGCAAGCGAACGAAGGCGGCTAAACCGTCCAGCCCAAACGGATGAAATCTGAAACGAACGAGCGCGTTTTTATACAGATAGCGGGCGGCCGCGTTTTGGATATAACGGGGATCAATCGACCAATACTCGCCCTGAACAGGTGGATTAAGCAGCTTAGCGTACGGCCATTTTGCCCATTCCTCCCTTTGATCTAGGGGGAAATTAACGCATTGCCGAGCCGCTGAGGTAAATTCAGCTTTTCTAGGGTCCGGGTTTATCAATCGCGCTTCCAATTCCTCCTCGCTTGAGCGATAGTACACGCGCAAACGCAGACTAGTCATAACGTTCTTCAACGCCAATTCCTCAGCGATAAGAGCGGCGCAGGAATTCCTTTCCCGGCCAGGCAAGCGCGATATATCAGCCCATAAAGCCTTATAATAAGCGGCGTCTATAGCGTTCTCGGTTTCGCTTAATCGCGTGGAAGCGGCTGGCGCCTCAAAAACGGCGAATTCCGTATCCGCCACCATCGCCAGCCAATCCGGGTAGGCCGAAAAACGCACGGTGCCATATTCGCCCAGCGCGGTATAGGGCGGCGCGTTTTTTTTCCCGTCGGAAAGAGCGGCGAGGCAGGCTTTAACATCGGTATATTCATATACCCGCAATAAACGTATCAAAAAAGCGGGTGGCTTATTAAAAGCTTTTAGTATCTTGGCGATACGTTCAGCCGATCTATCAAACAAACGTCGTTCAAAGCGCGTAGATAAGGGCCGCTCAGGTAAATCATCCGGCGTTTGGGGAAATATCAAATGATCCAGTTCGGACAAGCGCTTAATCCCTAATAGAGAGTTCACACGCGAAGAAAGATACGATTTCCCTATCAAAGCACAAGCCTTGGCGTACGCGTAAGAGCGTTCGCCGCTATCAGTCACGACCAGCCTCGTCAACGACGCGCTTCATTACGGTTTGGAATTTGTCAATGAAAAGCTCGCGATGTTTAAGGTCCTGACGATAGGAAGCTAATTCGTCATCATGTTCGGCTATGGCGGCGTCGGCTTCCTCTTGGTGGCGGAGCGCCATTTCATCACGGCGTTTAGCGAATAGCTGATCATATTTTACACGCAATTTCTTAGCGCGCTCAGCCGCTCGCCTATCCGCTTCAGCCTGAGCTTCGGCGACCAAAGTATAGGCCTTGCTTTCGACATCCAATAAATGGCTTACTATGTCGTCATCGTCCATATCGGACCACCGTTTTATCCACTGAAGCTGTACGCGACGCAAAAACCGCCAGCGTCCGAAAGTTTTATATCATAAGCGTATAGAAAAGCGTACCTAGTCCAACGTTATTAGGACTTCCTCGTATTTCCGTATAATCTCATTGGCTGAACGCGCGTCCCGCTGGGCGACAAGGTCGGTGTAGAAACGCGGGTTGTCCAATAATTCAGCCAAGCGCTTTAAAAGCCGCAAATGATTTTCGGAATCCTTCTGAGGCGCTAGTAGCATAAAAACAAGGTATACCGGTTCGCCATCCAAGGCATCGTAATCAATACCCTTTTTTGAAATACCGAGAACGCCACGAACGGAATCCACCGCGTTGGTTTTGCCATGCGGCAAGGCGATCCCCTTCTTTATGCCCGTGGACATTTTAGCTTCTCGTTCGCGAAGCGCGGTTAGGATTTCATCCGAGGACCGGCTACCGCTGGAGCGGCAGTACAGGTCAACGAGTTCCTCAAAAACCTCGTCTTTATCCTCAGCTTCAAGGCCGACCTTTATAAAATCAACTGAAAAAGTCTCGTGCAGGAGCATCGCGTTTTATCCGCTTATTCGGCGGCCGGAGCCGATTCACCAAGTGGAGCGGCAGGAGCCTCAAGCTCGTCAGTATTGGCTTCATCTACCCACCAATCGCTATCAACCTCAGTCTTAAGTTGCTGAGCGGCGGCTTCAACGCCAGTATCCTTCGGCGTCCGATTAACCAGCGCTAAAGCGAAAGTGGTAACCAGGAAAATAGTCCCTAAAATATAGGTTGTTTTAGTAAGCACATTCCCAGAACGCGAGCCGAAGGCGGAATTGGAGCCGCCCGCGAAAAGACCGCCTAAACTATCGCCTTCCTCGTTCTGGATAAGCACCATGAGAATAAGCAAAATACACGAAATGACGAAAACGACTAATAACAATATTCCTAAGAAACCCATTATATGCTCCTGGCTACTCTAGTAGACGCGGGACTTGCGGCCGCGAACGCTTCAGACGATTCTAGCGAAGCGCCGCCATTTGTTCAATAAGCGCGAAGGCCGGTTTAGCCCTAAGCCAATTGATCAAGCCGAACGCCGAAAAAGGCTTAATCGAATTTAGCGATAGGGACAAAGGTTTCGGCCTTAAGCGCGGCGCCGCCGACTAGAGCGCCATCGATATTCGGTTTCGCCATCAATTGCGCGACATTATCCGGCTTCACCGAGCCGCCGTATTGGATAATGATGGCCTCGGCCGCCGCTTGGCTATACAGTTTGGCGATAACGCTCCTAATATACGCGTGCACCGCGTCGGCATCCTCCGGGGTAGCGGTCTTTCCGGTACCGATAGCCCAAACCGGCTCATAAGCGATGGTTATACGCGTTAAGTCGCTCTCAGCCACGCCAGAAAGTCCCTTTAGCGTCTGGCGTTCGCACACGGCTTCCGCTTGCCCCGCTTCACGCTCATCCAAGGTCTCGCCAACGCAAAGGATTAGGTCCAGACCATGCTTTAGGGCTAATAGAACCTTTTTATTGATCAGCTCGTCATCTTCTTTATACACATGCCGACGTTCACTGTGTCCAAGGATCACCAGCTTGACGCCAAGATCTTTAAGCTGGAGAACGGAAACCTCGCCGGTATGCGCGCCCCGCTCTTCCGCCGCCATGTTTTGAGCGCCAAGTTCGATATTAGTCCCCGCGACGACAGCTCCTACCGTTTCTAAAGCGGTAAACGACGGCGCGACCAAATAGCGATGCTTAGCGCCTTTCAGCTCAGCGACAAGAGCCTTAGCTAATTCCGCCCCTTCAGCCCGGGTATTATGCATTTTCCAGTTTCCAGCCATAAAATAGCGTCTCACAAGGACCTCCCCTACTCTATACGATACATACGAAGCTTTTATCAAAAAGCGTTTCGCTGTGAACAAGCGCGCAGTGTACACGCCGAAGCCCAAAATCGAACTTAAAGCTCCATACGCGATATTACCCATCAGCCGGGAGCGTGACAAGAACGTTTAACGATAAAAACGCCAGAAGAGTCAGCAAGCCCCGCCGCGGTAGGTATTATCTCTATATAATATCGATATATAAAACACGTTTTTGTCCGACTAAAAGGTTCGCCTCAAAAAGCGAAAAGCCGTTAAAGCGGCTACAGCAACTCCGCCGCCAGCTCCGCCAAGGTGCTTCGTTCCGTCTTTTTCAAAGCGATATGGCCAAACAGCGAGCGCCCCTTAAAAGCTTCAACCAAGTACGATAAGCCATTGGAATTCGCGTCCAGATACATATTGTCTATTTGCTGAGGGTCACCGGTTAAAACCACTTTAGACCCAGCTCCAGCCCGGCTGACAATGGTTTTTACTTCATGAGGCGTCAAATTCTGGGCCTCGTCTATCAGGATGTATTGGTTTGGCAAAGATCGGCCCCGAATAAAGGTAACCGCTTCCACTTCCAAGGTTCTGTCCTTTATCAGCTGGTCTATCGCCCGAGCGGCCGGCTTTTTATCGCTGGTGAACAGCAATTCCAGATTGTCAAAGATGGGCTGCATCCAGTTCGATAGCTTAGCCAGCTTTTCCCCTGGCAAGAAACCAATATCTTTACCAAGCGGCACTATCGGCCGTGAAACCAGGATTCGGGCATAACGTTTCTCGTCCAGCGTTTTCCGCAGGGCGGCGGCTAAGGCCAACAGCGTTTTCCCGGTACCGGCTCAGCCTACCAGAGTCACGCAAGAAACATCATCGTCCAAAAGCAGATCCAAGGCCGCGGCCTGCGGCGCATTAAGCGGTTTAATGCCAAAGGCGCTGACCGCGTCATCCACCAGGAACAAGCGATCACGATGAAAACGCCCTAAAAGTGTACTCGTGCCGTTTTTTTCAGACAACTGAATATATTCATTATCATGGAGACGTTCCTTCCATGGGGCTTCTCCCTCCGCGGTTAAGCTATCCAAAAAGCCGGTGTCCACCTCAGCTTCGCGGTAGCCCTGATAGAGCCTTGAGGCGTCCACCTTTTGTTTTTCGTAGTCTACCGCCTTAAGTCCGAGCGCTCTGGCTTTTACCCTGGCGTTAATATCCTTTGAAACGAAGAAAACAACGCGCCCAGCCGCTTGAAGAGCGTAGGCCTGAAGCAGGATACGGTTATCATTGCGATCCAAGGGTAATTCAGCGTTGTCAACGGTTGGCGAATCAAGCGGTATACGGAGTATGGAACCGTTGTCCAGCTTAGCGCCAGTCTGTACATCGCCCCCTTTCACAATGGAGTCTAATTCGCGTATCGCCTTCCTAGCGCTTCGTCCGCGCTGGTCAGGATACGCTTTCAGCTTGTCCAATTCCTCAAGCACGGTGAGCGGCACGACAATCTCGGTATCGCGGAAAGAATGAAGAGCCTCGGGATTATGAATAAGTACGTTTGTATCGATTACAAAGAGCTTCGCGCTGTCCGTCGCCATGCCTACACTGTAGCGCTATAGGAATAGACGAGGCAAGACCCTTAGTGTTCCGAAGCTTTGATATAGCGTCAGGTGCCCCCGATACGCCTCCCCTCGGCTACGCTAAAGGCTGTCCACCACTAAGCGCCACAGCGCCAACTTAGCCTCCATGGTCTTAAAGCGCGCGCTTGGCACCGGACTTGTGGATGGCAAGCGGACGCAGGCGATAAGACGCCCGTCGCCAATTGACAGTTTCTCTATCTCGCCGATACGGTCAGGCCGCCCTTCCAGACGCCAGGCGCGCTCAGCGAAGAGCGGCGCCAGGCGAAGCGCGAAAGCCCGCGCCGCCTCGCCGCCGTTAAGGAAAACATGCAAAACGCGCGGACGAGAAGCCAACAGCCCCGCTATATCATTGATCGCCGCGTCACGGATAGCTTGGTCTAAACTGCCTCGGCGGCGGCAAGCGGCGTACACATCCCATAAGCCTATACCGCTTTCACCCAAATAGCGTAATCGATTTTCATAGTCAGCTTCAGCGGGGAATTTCAGCAACTTTGCCATAATAGGCCAAAAATGATTTCGCGGATGGTCATAGTAACGACCGGAGGCGAGAGAGGCGGCGCTGGGAAAACTTCCCAATACCAGAACGCGGGCGTTAATCGGTATCTGGGGCGCTAACCCGTAAAGCCTGCCGTTTATCGACGCGACCTTGCCCGCTGCCTGGTTCACGATGACGCCGTCTTCCTCTTTCCAATATTCATTAGTTTAGGCGTAGCGCTTACCATTAAAACCCATGATCGATAATTCATCGCCCTTTTTCTCGTTTTGTCGTGTCACCATTAACGCGGCTCTCCCTTCACCACGGCCTTAGTGCGCCAAGCGTCAGAATGCCAGCGCCAAGCCGCTAAAAGACTACGCGCCCACTCATCGGCGCCAAGCGCCAGCCAAACGCCCGCTAAACCCCAACCAAGGGTCTTGCCCATTAGCCAAGCTCCGCCGACGCCAAAGGACCACATAAATATGATGCCGATGATAGCCGGAAACAGAACATCGCCCGAACCTTTTAAGGCGGGTATGATAATAATATTCCCAGCGCGGCCGGTTTCACGGAAAAAGCTGATTAGGAAAAGCATGGATACTAGAGCGATCGTATCGCTGTCCTGGGTAAAAATTCGGAGCAACGGAAATCTAGCGATATATAAACCAGACATAACCGCGAGGGTAATACCGAAGCCGATACCATAATAGCGCCAGACCGAGCGTTTCGCCTCGGCAAAACGACCGGCTCCCACAAAATAGCCTACCTTGATTTGACCGGCGTTGCCGATGCACATAGCCGGCATGAAGGCGAAACGCATTAGGGTAATGCCGTACACATTGGCCGATAAGGCGGCGGTGCCAAACCCGGCTATGATCCATGAATTGACGATTTGGGCCAAATTGTAGGATAAGTTTTCGCTGGCGATGGGTACGCCGAAGCGCAGAAGCCGCTTATACAGGACAGCGGGCAGGGCAGCCGCCCGCCGCCACGGTATCGCGATAGAACGTAGCGATCTAATACGTAAGGAGAGGATCAAGCAGGCTACAGCTTGGCTAAACACCGTTGAAAACGCCACGCCGACCACACCCGTTATCGGCAGGCCGAAGGGCCCAAATATGGCGATAGCGTTGCCGATAACATTTAAAACATTGGCGGTCATATTGGACCACATAGCGTCTTTAGCGTGACCATAAGACCGAAGGACGGTTGCCTGCACGATATTGAAGGCCACAAAAATAGAACCGCCGCCGGTAATAACAAGGTATTGAACGCCAAAACGCTCAACTTCGCTGTCAAGCCTGTATAGCCCCAATATGGACCTAGCGCCTAAGGCCATTCCAATACTTAAGATAATCGCGAAAAGGGAAGTAAGGACAAAGGCGCCCAAAGCCGCTTCCCCCGCTTCCGCGTCGCGGTTAGCCCCAAGATACTGGGCTATAAGCACGCTGGTACCCGAGGAAATCATCATATACATGATGAAAAGGAAAAAGGTGAACTGATTAACCAACCCGCTCGCGGCCACGGCGGATTGGGAATAAAAGGCCAGCATAAAAACATCAGCGGAGGTTAAGGTTGTCCTTAGCAGGCTTTCTAAAAGCATCGGAACCGCTAGCGCGGCCAGCGGCAGATCAGCGCGATTTGTTAGTGGTTTAGGCATATATTAGGCGCCGAACGACGCGCTCCTTTAGGTAAAACGCAAGACTCAAGCGCCAACGGCCTTTTACCGTCGGCGGGGCGTATCTCAGACCAAACCCCGGCCATAGGCTAGGCCGGGGCGAAAAATAGCATTAAGAACGGCAGACTTCAATACCCGGCAACTTACGTCCTTCCAGCAATTCCAGGGAAGCGCCGCCGCCGGTGGAAACATGGCTCATCTTATCGGCCAAACCGAATTTATTAATGGCCGCGACCGAGTCGCCGCCGCCCACCACCGTGATAGCGCCTCGTCCGGTCGCCTCGGCCACCAGCTTGGCTAGCTCTTCGGTGCCTTTGGCGAAAGCCTCAAACTCGAAAACGCCGACAGGCCCATTCCAGACTATGGTTTTAGCCTTGGCCAGAACCTCGCGATATTTAGCGATAGTCTTAGGCCCGACATCCAAACCCATAAGTCCATCAGGAACAGTCTCGCTGTCAACCGCGACCGGCTTGGCGGAGGCGCTAAATTGATCGGCGCATACTTGGTCCACCGGAAGGACAATTTCGGCTCCCACTTTCTTAGCGCTCTCCATAATGCTTTTAGCCGTATCCAGCTGATCGTCCTCAACCAAGGAACCGCCAATCTTTATGCCCAGCGCCTTAAGGAAGGTATACGCCATACCGCCGCCTATCACCAAGGCGGACGCGTTTTTTAATAGGCTTTCCAGAACGGCTATCTTAGAAGAAACCTTGGCTCCGCCAATAATGGCCACCAAGGGTTTAGCCGGCTCGGACACCACAGGTTCCAGATACGCCACCTCTTTTTCCATTAAAAAACCGCCGACCGATACCGGTAGAAATTTCGCTACCGATGCCGTGGAAGCGTGATCGCGGTGAGCGGTACCGAAGGCGTCGTTGACGAAGATTTCGCCATAGTCAGCGAGTTCCTTGGCTAATTTATCGCGCTCAGCGGGATCGGAACTGGTTTCTTCTTTGTGGAAACGGGTGTTCTCCAACATAATGACGCTGCCATCCGGCTGTTTTTCGATCAGAGGCTTCTTTCCGTAACAAGAATCCTCACCGGCGAAAAGCACCGGCTTGCCTAACTTTTCAGCTAAATATGCGGCGACAGGCGCCATACGGTGTTTGCCCACGATATAGGCGGCTTCGTCAAAAGACCGCCCATCTTTTTCCGCTTTTTCCTTAGCCTTCTTAAGATCCTTCTTAGGATCGCCTAGATGGCTCATCAGCACGACACTTTTCGCGCCCTTTTCCAGCACATATTTGATGGTAGGCAGAGCGGCGACAATACGCGTGTCATCTTGGACCTTGCCATCCTTCATTGGCACGTTGAAATCGACGCGCATAACTATTCGCTTACCCTTAAGTTCGATGTCCTTTACGGTCTTTATCATAGGTACTCTCCTTGGCTAGGCCGCCGATCCAGCTTACTCTAAGCGCCGCTATCCCACCGGCCTCAGCTTGAATAAAAAAGGCCCCGGCCGAATGGGGACGGAGCCTTCACAATCTACGAAAGAGGCTCTACTTCTTGGCCATATACTTCAAGAGATCGACGATACGATTGGAATAGCCCCACTCGTTATCGTACCAGGAAACGATCTTGAAAAAGCGCTTTTCCCCAGGCAGGTTATTCTGTTTGGTGGCTAGGCTGTCATAGATGGACGAACGCTGATCGTGGATAAAGTCGCTGGATACGACTTCTTCACTGCCATAGCCCAGAATGTCCTTAAGATAGGTCTCTGAGGCTTTTTTAAGGAGCCCATCGATCTCCTCAATGGAAGTATCGCGGGCGGCGGTAAAGGTAAGATCAACGACGGATACGTCCAGAGTTGGAACGCGGAACGACATCCCTGTCATTTTACCTTTCGTTTCAGGGATTACCTCGCCAACCGCTTTGGCGGCGCCGGTCGTTGAGGGAATGATGTTGATGGAAGCCGCGCGGCCGCCGCGCCAGTCTTTTTTGGATACGCCGTCTACCGTCTTTTGGGTAGCGGTGGTGGAGTGAATGGTCGTCATCAAGCCGCGGTCCACGCCGATGCCTTCTTTGAGAAGAACATGAACGATGGGCGCCAAGCAGTTTGTGGTGCAGGAAGCGTTAGATACGACATCGTACTTAGCCGGATCATATTTATTTTCATTAACGCCCATGACGAACATCGGAATCTTTTTGTCAGGATCGGTGGTTTTGGCTGGGGCGGAAATAATAACTTTCTTAGCGCCGGCTTCAAGATGGCCCCACGATTTTTCATTGCAGAATAAGCCGGTGGATTCAATAACGTATTCCACGCCCAATTTAGCCCAGGGCAGACTCTTGAGCTCTCTTTCAGCCATAAGGCACTTAACTTCATGGCCATTGACAAGCAGGATATCGTCTTCACCCAACGCGGGATCGCTCTTTTTGGAGCTTATAGCGGCTTTCATCCGGCCATGGATGGAATCATATTTAAGCTGGTAGGCAAAATATTTGGCGTCCGTGGAGATATCCACCACAGCCACTACATCGATCTTATCTTTTCCGAGCATGCCTTGGTCTACGATCGCCTGAAAAACCAGGCGGCCGATACGACCGAAACCATTAATCGCTATCTTCATGTGAGTCCCCCAATTCGGTAAATTTGTAACTAAACACTACGAAAAAACGGCGAAAGTGTCAATATTCGCGGCCAAGCACACTAAACAGGAAAAAACGCGAAATACTCTGAGCCTATTCCAGAAAAACTCATATCCCGTTCGTTCCTTATGCGCTTAATCTATTTGGCGGATATGGCCGCGATCCTCCAGTAAATTACGATAGAGGGCTTCGTACTTATCCCCAAATTGCTTAAGGGTAAAGCGCGATAGCGCCCGTTCGCGGCCGGCGGCCCCCATATCACGAAATTTCGCTATTTCCGCCTTTTCCAATATGTCGCGCAACTGGTCAAAGCGGCCGGTCTCAAATAAGAGTCCGGTTTTCCCGTCCTCTATCGCTTCGGAATTGCCGCCGGAATCGGATGCGATAATGGCCGTCCCACAGGACATGGCTTCCAGCGGGATATAGGAAAAAGCCTCGTCCCAGCGGTTGGGCAGACAAACGACATCGGAACGGCTATAAAACTTAGCCACCTCCGCTTGTCCCTTTAGGAAGCCGACCCAATTGATTTCAGGCCAATTTCGCGTCCGCTTCATCAAAAGGTCTTTAGAACGACCCTTCCCAACGATATTGAGCCTAATTTTTCGCTTTTCAGACAAAGCGTGAATTACATCAATCAAACCATCCACACCCTTTTCTATTGTCACCTCACCGACGAAGGTAACTTCCAAGGTATCATGCTCCTCATAAGGCAGGGGCTTAAACACGTCAGGATCTACGCCGGCATAAAGAGTGACGATACGCTCCTTAGGCACCCCGGCTATTTCGTACAGTTGGTCGCGAACATAATGGCTGATGGCTACATGGCAATCAGCTTTGAGAAAGTTATGCTTCACCATCATGTAGAACGCGTGCATAACCTTATCTATCATGTACTTTTTACTTCCGATCGACATGTGGTAGGTACAGACCAAGGGAACATCTAAGGCCTGACGGAGTCTTTCGGTATGAAAATCCAAACGCCCGGAAGGGTGATGGTGATGAAGAATATCGGGCTTATAGTCCGCCAAGCGTTGATAGACCTGTTTTGGCCGATGCGCCCAGGGCAAGATACCGAACAGGAGAGAAGAATCGGGCTCAAAGCACTCTATCGGCTGCTTATGCCATTTTGTCTCGCTAACGATAAGAGTATCGATATCGGTACCCTTAAAGCGGTTGTAAATATTAAGAGCGTAGGAAGCGACGCCACGGATGCCTGGGTTTATGTGCGCGATCTTCATGCCGAATCCTTTCACGACCCCAGTCCGCGTTCTTTCAAGAAGCGAGCCTTTTTAAGCCGAACGCGAGCCACTGATTTTAATCGTGCTTGTTAGATTAAGGAGCCGAGGCTTTGACTAGAGCCAGGGCCTCGCTTCAGATTCTACACGGAAACAGTTAGTAAAGCAAATGGTCTTTAACGCTAAACCCCGTCATACCAGTTATACCGCGACATGAAGAAAAAGCGCTATAAACAGCGGAACTAGAAGTATATATACTATATGCGTACCAAGCAGCGTAAAAGCCGACACATCCTCATTCACACCAGCCTGAATGGCCATAACGGATAAATTATTGGCCGGGGGAACATGGGTTTCTAAAAACAGGATAAATACGATGGCCGGGTGAAGATTCATATGACGCAGAAACAGAAAATAAGATATATAAAATAACAGCGGCAATAAAAGAAAACGAATAAAGCTTACGCCGGCTAACATAGCCCCCATCTCCTTCCTAAAATGATCCCTCAGTCTTACGCCGGCGATCATCGCGCCTAAATTAACAAGAATCATCGGTGTAATCACCAAACCCAATTGCTGAAGGGCTGAAAATATATACACAAAGGGCAGTTTAGGATCAAAGACGAAGGGTTCTAAATGAAACAGCGGAATCAATAGACCGGCGATAATGCCATAGAGGGGCGGAGTAAGTAATTCACGCGGCTTAATTGCCGTGCCGCTTCTGGTGATAAGAAAATTACCTACCGTCCAGAGCAAGGGACTGTTCGCGAACAAGTAGGCCCCAATAAACAAGGGCGCCTGATCAAGGCCGAAACGTTCGGCTATACCCGGCATGGTAAGGGGTAGTATCTCCACAAAGGACAGGGGCAAATAGCCCGAATTGCCAAAGGAGGCCATAGCCATCCCCGCCCTCTTTTCACCAAGGCTTAAGGGCAGAAAACGAAAAACGAGACTCGCCATACCCAACGATAAAGCGAGGATTACCAGGGAGGCGGCCGGCATAAAAAGGCCATCACGAAAAAACGCCAGGTCAGTTTTGCCCAACTTCGTGAAAAAATATAAAGGCAGCGCCACGTTCACCAGAAAACCGCTGACCGCCTTATGGAAGCTTTCCGGTATAAGATTAAGCCGCCTCACGGCAAAGCCAAGACCTATCAAGACCATGATCTGCAAAGAGGTGTAAAACGCCGGGATGAGATATTCCATAGTAAATCAGTATAGCGATAAATTGATCAGCGAACAATCTTGGCTTTGGGGGTTCGCTTCCCCTAGGGTCGCTCAAAAAAAAAGACCCCCGTTTTAGGGTGGTCTTTCTCACTTTTTAGCCCCTAGGGGAATCGAACCCCTCTTTTAAGATTGAGAATCTCATGTCCTAACCGATAGACGAAGGGGCCTCGGTACTTATCTACTTTAGACGCGGATGAACGGCTGCGGATTGGGGAAGCCGCCTTCCTTATTAAGTCTCAAAATTCCCCAGGGAGGATTCGAACCCCCACAAGCAGATCCAGAGTCTGCCGTGCTA
>CAZJJK010000027.1:0-13822 GCA_964546285.1 uncultured Treponema sp.
TCTGGGAGGAGCAGGTGGCGCCGCAGTGTTTACAGACAAAGCGGGGGATGAGACCTCTGGACTTGGTGGGGAAGGAGCCGAAGCGGCGAAACCAGGGTGAATTCGAGGCGATTGCACGGTTGTGGAAGGGGCAGGCTTGATTGGGACAGAACTCGGGACTGTCGATGGTGACGAGGCGGGAGGCAGGTTGGGCCATGGTAAACCTCCGTTGGATATGAAGTAGTGTCCATATACCGGTACGGGGGAAAGAAGTGTCCCGCTTGGGTTTGGGGAAAAGTTTCTAAAAAATATTTTCAACAGAATTGGCAGCAGTTAGTAAAGCTTATATGGCATAGTCAATTTTTACGCGATAAGTATCTGCTTTAATTGCATACCAAACAATACTTTGTTATGGTTTGACTATAGGTTCTTAGCATTGAACCAGCTCTCCTTGGATTTTTTTGTCCACTAGCCTTATAAACGGTAATTATCACTACTATTTGATATTAAAAATTTGAGCGCTTGACTTTTCTATATAGAAAAAACGTCTCGTTTGACTGTTGATCGCGCCTCGCTTAAAAAAATCTCCGTTAAGCGATTCTCGCCACTGAGGAACGGATGATAAGGTCTGTTGGCAATCTGACTGAAGCGGCAGGTTTTCCGGCTATTAGATCGATTATGGACCTGGCGGCGTAAGCGCCCTTACGAACGCCGGGTTGTCGAACCGTTGTAAGGGGAGGAGCCAATAAAGCGGCGAAGGGGATATCGTCCATTCCAGTAACCGATATATCTTCCGGAATACGACGCCCCAAAGCGGCGCAGGCCTCATATACGCCCAAGGCTACGGTATCGCTCATGCAGACGATAAGCGTCGGCCTCTTTTCTAGAATTCGATGACAAGTTTCACTGGCCGCTTCCATGGTTGCCGGTAAGGCTTGTACCGTTATGGAGGGTGAATCTAAAGCAAGCCCATAGCGCGCTAAGGCGCGTGAAAAGCCGGATAAGCGCTTCTCGCTGGTTTTGGAAGATCGCTCCTCTTCGGTTTTTGGCCCGTCAGCCTGAAGAGCTAAAACAGCTATCCGCTCATGGCCGCGCGATAACACATACTCCATAACCGATTCCGCCGCCGCCTCGTCATCGATCCCTATATTGGGAATACCAAAAACCTCATCCCCGTCAATGGTGACAAAGGGAACATGACGTTGACGTATCAATTCAACTATTTTAGGCGCGGCTTCGACGCCCAAGGCGATAAAGCCGTCAACCGCCGCGTTGCGGACAGCCTGAGACAAAAAACCTTTAACGGGCGGCAGGATGGTCAGAAATAAATCATCCTCATGGCAGACCTCGCCGATGCCTCTCAAAACCTCAGCGACATAGGGGTTTTTAAAAGTTTCTTGTATGGCTTGAGGTAATAAAACCCCGATGGACCCGACTCGCTTTGTGGTCATAGTCCGTGCCACAGGGTCGGGAACATAGCCCTCTCTATCGGCTATCGCCATTATTCTATTATATGTTTCACGGGATATTTTTTTGGGATCGTTGAAAGCGAAGGATACCGAAGTTTTAGAGACGCCGGCCAACTCCGCGATACGTTTAATAGTAACGCGCATAGTAAGCGCTATCATACAACGATCTATGGCGATAGGGAAGGAATAAAGAGAAAAAAGCCGACTTTCTAATCCGTGAAGGAAGGGAGTGTTCTCAAATACGAGCTTAGTAGCTTGTATATGTAAACAATACTTGACATGTTGTAAAATATAGTTTACATTAGTTCTATGGCGTTAGGAAGAAAACTAGAAAACCGGTTAAAAACGCATCGTTTTGCCAACGGTCAAATGAGTCAGATGGTTCTGGCCGAGCGCGCTGGGGTGTCTAGGCAGACTATTATCGCTATTGAAAGGGGGGCGTATAGTCCCTCGGTGGAGTTGGCTTTGCGGATAGCGGCCGTTTTTCATGTAAAAGTGGAAGAGCTTTTTTATCTAGCGGAATAGAGGGAGGGGAAATGCGTAAACATATTTCAAAGCGGGTATGGCTAATTATCTGCGTCGGCGCCGCGTTCGCGCTTGTCTTTCTTGGTTTGGTAATCTCGCCATGGTTTTGGCTGGCTCTTCCTATAGGTCTTGGCGTGGCTGGCGCGCTTAGACGGCTGGTTCTGATCAGTGAACAGGATGAGTTCCACTTGGCGGCTGAAAACGAGGCGGCTTGGTATGCCTTCATTACGGCCTTGGTACTAGGCGGCCTCTTTTATTGTCTTGAACGGACCGGTTTTAGTCTTGGATCGGCCGCTGTGGATAGGCTTTTGGTTACACTTGAGGCTTCCGCCACCGTATACGCGGCTATCTATCTGTTTCGTTTTCATGATGGTCGTTTAGCCGCTCGTATTCTGCTGTTCGCTATTGGCGCCGGCCTCGCTTTATTTGTGGTTTTAAGCGGCTGGGGCGATGTCTTGGGAACACTTATTTCTTTTTCGATAATTGTGCTGCCCTTTATCGCTCTAGGTTTTCTCGCTGGGCGCTTTCCCCGCGCGACAGCGCCTTTTTGTTTCGCCGCTTCAATTACAGCCGCCGTATTTTTTCATGCCTATGATCTCCAACGCGCCTCCAGCTATTTCGTGATCGCGTTGATTTGCCTGCCGCTGATCGCTTCAGGCATAGGTTTATTGGTTACTAGAGTTAAGGAGGGAGAAAGCGAATGAAACGATTTTTTGTCGTCGTAGCCTGCTTTGTTCTAGCGCCCCTGTCCGCCGCCGCCGCGCCAGATTGGCGTATGGATTTCGGTTTCAGTCTATTCGATTTATCGTTTAGGCTCGGCGCGGAAGTAGCCATAACGGATGAGTTTTCCATCCGAGCGGAAGCGGGGCCCAGCCTGTTTTCTTTTGAGGGTTCCTTTGTGCTAAAAACAGGTTTAGAAGCTATTTGGTATTTTGCCCGAAATGAAAGCGGAGAATTGGGTATTAGCGTGGGAGTTCCGGATTTTCTTCTGGTTTTCTTAGACCCTTTAGCCTATCGCTTTTCTCCCGGACTTGGCCTAGTTGGCACTTGGTTTCCTAATTCCATGTTGACACTGGGTTGTAGAGCCGGACTCGGCTACCCGTATTATAAAGATGAGAACAAGGCTGAATGGGGGAATTCCCTGTTTTATGGGTTTTGGCCGGAAGTGGAATTTCGTCTTGGCTACCGTTTGCCTAATTAAGCGGTACTTGGCGCCGTCTGAGGAAGCCCTTTCTTCTCGGATAGCTCGAAGCGTTTAAAGAAACAGCCCTCAAGCGGCGCGCTTGAGGGCTGTTTCTTAGGCTTTATAAGCTTTCAAGCCAGCGCCATAGTTGCTCTATCGCCGTCTTGTCAATCCCGACGCCGAGACTACCGTACTCAGTCGGTAAGCCGGTGATGGCTTTCTGAAATACATGATTTAAACCCTCAAGCTCCACGGTTTTTACCGGAACCGCGCTAGCCGCCGCGGCGATTCCCGCTAGGTTAGTGGAAGCGCGCACTTGAAGGTCCTTAGAGCCGGTCATAGCGAAAACAGGGCTACGTACCTTTTTTAAAACGCTCTGTGGATCGGAACTGAGGAAGGCTTTAAACCAGGGGTCGGACAGAGCGGCCATTTGGGCTTCTATATCGGAATCCGGAAGCCCCGCCTGTTTTAGTTCGGCTGTTATAGCTTCCCGGGGAAAGGCGCCCGATGAAAGTACTAAATCGTATATGGTTTTGTTAGCCGCGCGAGCCATCGCTATAACTTCCTGCCCAGCCGCTGAAGCGCGGAGAAGGTCCTCGCTTTGCTGTAACAATAGCTCATACCCGCTGATGCCCATGCCGCCAAGCAGAAAAAGGGCATGGACTCCGCCTATTTCGTTTTCCGCTAGGCAAGCGACATAGGAGCCTTCGCTGTGTCCTATAAGAATAACGCGCTCTGGATCAATACGCTTATCGGCGACGAGGAAGCGATAGGCGCCGACGGCGTCAAGAGCGAAATCAGCCGAGACTGAACCGGCGAACACGCCGCCGGATTCGCCGACGCCGCGATCGTCATAACGTAAGCTGGCCCAGCCCGCCGCTTCCAAGGCTTCGGCTATTTCCTGAAACGGCTTTAAGCCGAAGAGGGCCTCGTCCCTGTTCTGGGGACCGGACCCGGTGATTAGAACGGCCGCCGGGTAGGGACCGTCATCCGCTTCCGGTAAAAGCAAGGTTCCCGCCAACTCAATAGCGCTATCGGCACTAGAAAAGCGAACGGCTTCGCCTCTTCTTTGCTCGTTGTTTCCCTCTTCTTCAGCCGCGCCGTTTGAATCGTCTTGTAGAAGCTTAAAGGAAAAATCAGCGCCGCCTTGGGTCCAAACGCCATCTAAAAAACCATCCCCGCCTTTTTTGGCCGAGAAAGAAGACTTGAAGGCGGCGAAATCGGCTTTGAAACCGTCAGCGGTGAATTCAGTCTTATTTGATGGGTACGCTTTTATGTTTTGGGCTGGTACGTCCAAAAAAACGTTTTCACTGGTCACGGTTATAATCAGCTTTAGAATCTGCGGCCCCGCCTGCAGGTCTCCCCGCCAAACGCCTTTGAACTTCATAGCCTCCTCCGATATCGCTATACTTTTACCCGCGTCCGAGCTTGTCGCTTCAAGCGGCGCCTTCCCGATGCAGGCCATGAGAAGAAATGGCATTAGTACGCACACCAGCAAATAAGCCGTTAAGCGAGGGGAAACGTGGAATAACGAAAGGGTCTTGTAAAAAAGTTTAGTCATTGTTTCTCTGTCTCCTTTTCCTTGCGGAATACTAAATATGAATACAGGGTAGTCGCTATAAGAAAGCCGAAGATTGAAAAGGTCATAAGCGCCGCCGCCGCTGGATTTGGCAGAAAGGCGGCGATTATGGCGAGCAAGCCGCAGATGATCATGGCGAAGCCGCCAAAACGGTGGGTTTTCGCCCAAACAAGGTCGCTGGCTAAGGCCCAAGGCAATTTTATGCCGATCGAATAATTCCGTTTTAAGCGCGGCATAATGTTGCCCGCTACGATAAAGCCTATTCCGATACCGGCGAAAAGAACGGCTGGGAAAATACCTTCAGGAAAACCCTGGGCAACGGAAATTGTGGCGCCAAATACAATAAGGAATATAAAGCCTATAACGCCAAAGGTGATGGCGCTTGAGGATTCCCGGCGGCGCAGGTTGTCCGATAGCGGGTCAAATTTCATTACGAACCAGCCTAGAGCAGCGACAAGCGCGGGTCCCGCCGCAACCGCGAAGATGAAGGCTTTAGGCGCCAGTTGGTCAACTTCACCCGCGGCGTTCCAATGAATCGGTATGGTATCAGGTAGTCGATTATAGACTAGGGCGCTAGCGACTTCTAAAGCGACGCTCAAGCCACCCAGGCCAGCTAAGGTCTTCTTAAATGGTCCCATCGTTTTTCCCCCTCAAGCCCATAACCCATTCCAGAAGAGCTTGGAACACGGTCGTATTTAGTTCGTAATACACGAATTGTCCCCGCTTTTCCCTTTCCACTAAACCCGCGTCCGAAAGCAGAGTTAGATGATGACTAAGAGACGCCCCGCTTATAGAGAAATGGCTCCCCAATTCGCCGACATTAAGCGGTCCCGAACGCAATAGTTCCAGTATTCGGCGTCGCGTCGGATCATCCAGGGCCTTCCAGAGCTTATTCATCGCCGCTCCCGTCGTTATGAATAATTAGATATTTAGAATATCTTCTAAATATGTACGACTGTCAAGCGGAACTAGGCGTTTAAGAAAGTACTTGCTTTTATCGCGACAAGGGAGCTGTTCCCAAGCATATATTGCTTTTGGTGCTTTCGGAAAAGCGTGCGTACTGCTGCCAATATTGTTGTGGCTTAAAACTGCAGGTTTTTACACAGACTTCTGGATCGGTATAGACCTGCTCGCTAATCAATCAAGGAGTTCAATGGTGTGGTTTCTCTATTTGACAGAAAGACCCTGTACGGAGCTTGTTCAGTCGTAAAGTCCATTAATTATTTTTGTTAGGCCCTTATTGGGTATAAAATATTTTATAAAGCACTTACAACAAAATTGGTAGCAGTATAAAAAGCGTGTGGCTTGACGAGAACGTCTTATTTTTCCCTCAATGTAATATCTACATATATTATAAATATTTAATCAAAATATCGCATCTGGCGTAAACATCAAATTCAAAAAGCCCGAGACTTTTAGAAACAAGCTCTTTAGAAAGCTCCCTCCGGTATAGCGCTCAGTCTCCCGCTACCCGTAATCCCCGCGATCTAAGATATTCCTTCACGTCGGCTATCTTCAGCAGCCTGAAGTGGAAGACGGAGGCCGCCAGAAGGATATTGGCGCCGCCCTTTACGACGGCGTCGTAGAAATGTTCAAGCGTACCAGCGCCCCCGGACGCGATTACCGGAACCGATACGGCGGCGCGGATCGCTCGTAATAGGGGTAGGTCATAACCGGCTTTCGTGCCGTCGCCGGCCATACTGGTAGGCAGTAAAGTCCCAGCGCCAAGGGCTTCGCAGGCTTCAGCCCAAGCTATCGCGTCCTGATCCATAGGAATGGTGCCGCCGGCCACCATCAATTCATAGCCGGAGGGGAGAGTCGCGTTACGGCGGGCGTCGATCGCGACTACGATACGCTCCTTACCAAAGCGGGCCGCCGCGTCCCGCACTAATTCCGGCCGAGCGACGGCGGCGCTGTTCATGGATATCTTAGACGCTCCGGCATTCAAGACCTGTTCAATATCCTCAAGGCTTCCAATCCCGCCGCCGACCGTAAGCGGAATTGTAATCGCGGTGGCGACCTTGTTGACCCATTCCAAACGGGTTTTGCGGTTTTCCACCGTAGCCGCGATATCCAGCATGGCTAATTCGTCTGCTCCTTCGGCTTCATAGAAAACAGCGTTTCGCACCGGATCGCCAGCATCCCTCAAATCGACAAAATTAACGCCCTTGACGACTCGCCCTTCTTTCATATCCAAACAAGGCATGATTTTTATCGGTTCCATTATCCACCTCCGCGGCTAACGCGTCCAAAACTCGCTCTAAACGTTTCAGCTATTGGCACAGTATCTACTGGCCGGCTCCGCTTGTCAAACGAGAAATAAGGGCAAGCGCTTCAGCTAGTCTGAGTGCGTCGCCAAGTTCGTCGAGTTGGCTTATCGGATTGTAAGATGTGTATATATCTTCATATTATAATAAATAAAGCTAAGTTCGATCATGCCGCGGTTTTAGCGCTAATAGCGAAGCGGGCTCATGTAAAAGCAAGCGGTTTTTGAAATCGCCTCTATTGTAAATGGGTATACGTATCATCGATAATGCTATGATAGGTTTTCATGAGAGGAAGGGCCTTTCGCGAGAACCTCAAGGGTATGCGTAATCAGATCAACGGGCGGAAGCCGCTTGGAGTCCTTTATGAGTGTTAGTTTTTCCATGGATTTTCCCGCGTTACACGGAACGACCGACTTGGCTATTAAAAAGGCCAGAACGGCCGATGTGGTTCTGACAATACGTCAAGGAGCTGAGCCGGTTTCATGTCGTGAAATAGGCATACAACAACTCAGGCATGATTTTGGTTTTGGCTGTAATGGCTTTAAGGCGATAGCTCTAGCCAACGGGAAACTCTCGGGTGAAGAGGAGGCGTTAAGCAAAGCTTACGCCGAACGCCTTCTTAAGCTGTTTGATTTTATTACCTTGCCTTTTTATTGGGGCCAGTATGAACCGGTCCGCGGTAAAACGGAAGAGGCCAGCTTAGTGACGGCCGCCCGCTGGTTTCGCGAACGGGGCTGCCGCTTAAAGGGACACCCTCTTTGTTGGCATACTCTTTGTGCGCCCTGGCTTATGGACTTGGATGACGAAATGGCGTTTCGGACCCAATTGGAGAGAATTAAGCGCGATGTTCTCGCCTTCAAGGGGCTTATCGATAGTTGGGATGTGATTAACGAAGCGGTAATTATGCCGATTTTTGATAAGTACGATAACGCCGTTACCAGAATATGCCGCCGCGTTGGACGTATTCCCCTTATTCGGGCCTGCTTTGAAAGTGCCCGAGGCGCTAACCCAAACGCTCAGCTCATTATCAATGATTTTGACTATACCAGTCCTTACGAAATTCTAATTGAGGGCTGTTTGGAGGCTGGTATTCGGATAGACGCCATAGGCATTCAATCGCATATGCATCAAGGCTATTGGGGCGCTGAAAAGACCTTAGCGATACTGGAGCGCTATGAGCGCTTTGGTCTGCCTATCCATTTTTCGGAAACCACGATAATTTCAGGCAAGCTTATGCCAGCCCATATCGTCGACCTAAACGATTATCAGGTGGACAGCTGGCCGAGCGAAGCCGAAGCCGAGGAGAGACAGGCGCGGGAAGTCGTTCTTCATTATAAAACCCTTTTATCGCGGCCCTTGGTCAAAAGTCTGACCTGGTGGGATTTAATTGACGGCCAATGGCTTAAGGCGCCTTCCGGCCTTATCCGTGCCGATGCCAGTCCAAAACCCGCCTACAACGAGCTAGTAAATTTAATCAAAGGTGAATGGTGGGCTAAACCAGCGACCCTCCGCTGCGACGAAAAGGGCCGCCTGAGGTTTAACGCCTTTTTAGGAACATATCGCCTCACTCTCGGCGGCAAAACCAGCGAGCTGACTGTGGATAAGAACGGACAGAGGGAATTTTATATCGATTTTTAGAAACAGGGCGATGATGAATTGACCGATCGTTCGTTATTACGGACATATGGCCGATGGTTAGCTTGGCCGCTCTCTGTTATCATCGATATGACACTATATGTACGGAGGAACAAATGCGCGATGCCACTATGTCATCGGCAACGCGTTTTATAGCGCTGTCGGTGATGATTCCATTTTTTATCGCCTGCGGCACTTCCAAGGGGGTAAGTATGACTGATTCGGCGGATACGAAAGCGGCTAAAGTTACTAGCGAGGCGGTCGCTATGAAAAAACCTTTGGTCACGGATATTTTTACAGCGGATCCTTCGGCTCATGTCTTTGAAGGAAAACTGTATGTGTATCCTTCTCACGATATTGACGCCGGTATCGTTCCCAACGACAACGGCGACCAGTACGACATGAGGGATTATCGAGTTATATCGATGGAGGATTTGAATTCTCAGGCGGTCATTCATGATGTCGCTTTAGCCTTGGAAGCCGTGCCTTGGGCGGGTAAGCAGCTTTGGGCGCCTGACGCCGCTTATAAGAATGGCAAGTATTATTTCTTTTTTCCCGCGAAGGATAAAGAAGGCATTTTCCGTATCGGCGTCGCTGTCGGCTCCTCGCCCACGGGCCCCTTTGTCCCTCAGCCGGAAGCTATTCCGGGCAGTTACAGCATAGATCCAGCCGTCTTCATAGATGATGATGGCGCGGCCTATATGTACTTCGGCGGATTATGGGGCGGTCAGTTGGAAAAGTGGCCGGGCAACGTTTATAAGGCCGATGGCAGGGAGCCGCAAGGCTCTGAAGCGGCCTTAGGCCCAAGAGTGGCTAAGCTGAGCGGCGATATGCTGACTTTCGCGGAGCCGGTTCGTGAACTTGTGATAAGCGATGAAAATGGCGAGCCTCTTAAGGGCCGCGATCACGCGCGCCGCTTTTTTGAGGCCGCTTGGATGCATAAATATCGAGGCAAGTACTACTTTTCCTATTCCACCGGCGATACCCATTACCTTGTCTACGCCGTTGGAGAAACACCGTATGGCCCCTTCACGTACGGCGGCCGTATTTTGGAGCCGGTTGTCGGTTGGACCACGCATCATTCCATCGTGGAATATAAGGGGAAATGGTATCTATTCTATCATGACGCCGCTCATTCCGGCGGCAAAGATTACCTGCGCAGCGTAAAGGTTCAAGAATTGAGCTACACCGATGATGGCGCTATCGTCACGATGACGCCCTAGGAAGACGATAAGCAAATAAAGACCAAGCCGATGAGCTTTAGCGAGGCGGAGGGAGTATCTTCCGCCTCGTTTTATTTTGTCTAAATAGGCGCTTTTAAGAAACTTTTCCTTTCGCGGCCGCTTTTGAATACGCTGTCAGGATCAACGCTTGTACAAAGCTTCGTGACACTAGGCTTGACTCAGCGCTGTATATAGTGTATATATACACTATGACAGTTAGGAGCGCCTATGAGGATTATCGTAAGCAACAACTCAAACGATCCCATCTACCTTCAAATTTATAATCAAATCCGCGACGCGATAATCCGAGGAGACTTAGCGCCGGGAGAGGCTCTCCCGTCCATACGGAATCTCGCCAAAGACTTGAATATTTCCGCCATTACTACCAAACGCGCGTACGACGATTTGGAAGCTGGCGGCTATCTGTCTTCGGTCGGGGGGAAGGGGACCTATGTTTCTGACGGCAATCCTCAGTTGTTGAGGGAAACGCGGCTCCGGCTGATCGAGGAAAAGCTGGCGGAAGCTGTCAACGCCGCGCGGTCCATCGGTCTTAACGCCGCTGATATCGGGGCGATGCTTGATCTGATCGTCAAGGAGGAATAAATGGCTGCCTTAATTGATGCCCAGAAACTACGGAAGCTGTATCCTGGTTTCGTTTTGGACGATATTTCGGTCCATTTGGAAAAAGGCTATGTCATGGGACTTATCGGCGAGAATGGCGCCGGCAAAACTACCACGATCAAGCTGCTGATGGGCATGATACGGCGACAGGGGGGAGACTTACGTATTTTAGGGGCTGACCCTGAAAAAGACGGGGCTGAGGTTCGTGAGCGGATAGGCTACGTTTCCGATGAAAACACGCTTTGGCCTGAATTAAAGGTTCTAACGGTCGCAAAGGTGATTGCCCGTTTTTATCGCTCCTGGAATTGGGATCTGTTTCGCGCGCATATAAAGGGTTTCGGTATTCCGGAAAACAAGAAAGTAGGCGAGCTATCCAAGGGAACCCGCTTAAAGTTGAATCTATCGATCGCGCTGTCCCATGGGGCGGAACTGCTGCTGATGGATGAGCCTTCCGCCGGTTTGGACCCAGTGGCGCGAGACGAATTTCTAGGTCTGATTCGCGATTATGTTTCCGATGGAACGCGGGGCGCCTTGTTCTCCACCCATATTACCTCCGATCTGGACAGGATAGCGGATTATATAACCTTCATACGCGAAGGGCGGATCGTATTTAGTCTGGACCGTGAAAGCATGGAAGACCGTTTTTCTATCGTTAAGGGCGGCGGTTCTTTGTCGCCCGAGGAAAAAAAGCTCTTTATTGGGGTTCGGGAAACAGCCGTCGGCTTTGAGGGTTTAGTGGATTGCCGCGACGATATGCTTAAGCGTTTGGATAGTATACGTGAGCCGCGAGCGGTGGAGCGCGCCACGATTGAACAGATTATGGTTTTCCACGGAAAGGAGTAAAGCAATGCGGGCGATTATCGCGATTATCGTGAAAGATTTTTATGTATTAAAGAAATACTGGCTATTTATAGCTTTGTACCTTGTTGTTTTCCCTTTCGCTTTCAAGGGTTTCGCGAGCATGTCAGCCTTGGCCGTTGGCGTCGCGACTATAATCTTCGTATCGCTCACTTTCGCCATGGACGAGGTGGGCCGCGCGTCGCAATTGATAGCTTCCCTGCCGCTTAAGCGCGCGGCAATCCCCCTGGCACGCTATCTGGAAACGCTTGGTTTAATGATTATCGGTTCAGCGGTTTTCGCCGGACTGTCTATGCTTTTCGGCTTATTGCCATTTACGGCCGTCTTGTTGCCGCTGAACGCCTTTTCCTCCCCAGCTATCGGTATACTCTCCGGCCTTCCACCGCTTCTATTGCTCGCCGTGATGATACCGCTCTGGTACCGTTTCGGTTATATCAAGACCCGCATCTTGAATGTGTTTCTCTTTGTTCTCATTTTTTCTTCTGGATCGATCCTCAGTGAGCTAGGGTCGCTCCTGGATTCCAGCGCCATTTTGAAATCTTTATCCACGGCATCGCTTGGCTGGCTCGCCGCCTCGGGGTCCGTGTTCTGTCTAGGCGTTCTCGCGCTGTCCTGCTTAATATCGATACGGATTTACGAGCGAAAAGAATTTTAGAGGCTGAGGCTCCGAGCGGCGGGCGTCCGACCGCCGCCGCTTGACGCGCGCCGGCCGTTTGACGCGCGCCGGCCGCTATGGGCGACGCGCCGTCCTCTAATCCGCCGAGGTGCCGCCGTCCACCGGGAAGGCGACGCCGTTGATGAAGGCGGCCTCGTCGCTGGCTAAAAAAACGAAGGCGGCGGCTACATCGGCGGCGGAAGCCAAGCGGCCGAGCGGTACTTCGCCATAGCGTTCGGCGCGACGCGCTGGATCGGATAAAACCGCCTGGAGCAGGGGCGTGTCCACCGTGCTGGGATGGATGGAGTTGCAGCGTATGCCGTCCTTGGCATAGCGCACCGCGACCGCCTTGGTGAGCAGAGTGACCGCGCCCTTGGTCATGGTATAGGTTTCGTTGGTGTAGCGATGGCCTAGGAGGCCGCAGACCGACGCCATATTGAGGATGGTTCCGCCGCCGCTGGAGCGCAGCAAGGGGAGTGCCTGTTTTATGCCAAAAAAAGGCCCCTTAACGTTTACCGCTAGCATCGCGTCCAAGCTATCCTCGTCCATCGCTTCGATATCCTTACGAATATTAATGCCGGCATTGTTGACAAGGATATCCAGGCGGCCGGCGCGCTCGGCCAGCGTCGCCAAAGCGGCTATCCAGCTTTTTTCGCAAGCGACATCCAGGTGGAGGTACGCGGCGCCGGCTTTAGGCGTCGTCTCCGGTTTTGCCGCTAAAGAGGCTGTGGGCCCCGCCAGCTCGGCGGCCAGGGCGGCGCCGGCCTCATCGGCGAGATCGGCGATGAACACGAAGGCGCCTTCCGCTCTGAAGCGGCGGGCAATTTCCGCGCCCAAGCCGCTCGCGGCTCCGGTGATAAGGGCGATTTTTCCGGCCAGTCTCATCCGCGTGAAGCCCCGCCGCCGCGTCGGACCTTTACATCGGCCAGGCGCTCATAAAACTGAATGAGGCCGCCGTGGTCGTCTTTTTGTTTGCCATCGACCTTAAGCGCCTGCATGAATTCCATCACCTGGCTGGTCAGCGGCAACGGCGTGCCGATAGCATGCCCGGTGTCCAACGCGTTCTGGAGGTCCTTGATATGCAGTTCCATACGGAAACCGGGTTTATAATTTCCTTCCAGCACCATGGGGCTTTTGGCGTTTAGCACGGTGCTGCCGGCGAGACCGCCCTTGATAGCCTCAAAGACGACAGCTGGGTCTACCCCGGCCTTGGCTGAAAGGGTATACGCCTCCGACATGGCGGCGATGTTGAGAGCCACGATAATTTGGTTGGCTAGTTTGGTGACGTTGCCGGCGCCGACCGTGCCGCAGAGCACGGCGCTGGAACCCAGGGTCAGGAAAATCGGCTTAATCCGCTCAAAAACCTCGGTCTTGCCGCCGACCATGATGGCCAGCGTACCGTCAATCGCCTTAGGCTCACCGCCCGAAACCGGCGCGTCCAAAAAGTGGGCACCCTTGGCGGCGAGAGCCTCGGCCAGTTCCTGAGACACGAGCGGCGCGATGGAACTCATGTCCGCGACAATGGTGGAAGAGTCGACTCCCTCAATTACGCCGCTAGGCCCTAGCATAGCTTCCTTGACCTCCGGCGAGTTGGGTAGCATGGTGATGACTAATTCCTGACCCTCGGCGGCTTCCTTGGGCGAGGCGGCCGCCCGCGCTCCGGCTGCCACTAATTCCTTGACCGGGTCCGTTAGGATATCGTATACCCTCAATTCGTGGCCGGCCTTTAAAAGATTTTTCGCCATGGGTTTACCCATGATCCCCAGCCCGATAAAACCTATACGCATATCCACCTCCTTAAATTCTGTGCCTGTGTCGCCGTTTTATA
>CAZJJK010000027.1:13922-23538 GCA_964546285.1 uncultured Treponema sp.
ACCCGGACCGAAATACCTTCGGCCTCAAGGGACCGCGCCGCGTCTAAAGCCCGCGACACCATTAGGCCGCAGGCGAAGATCGCGGCGTCCTTTCCGTCACGCAATTTGGCGATTGAGCCTATCCGATAATCGGCCTTTTCCGGGTATACCAAGGGCAGGTCGTTGCGGTTGATCCGTATATACACTGGTCCGCGCCAGTCGGACAAACAGTTCATAAGCTTCGTCGTCTCTATCGCGTCGGCGGGGCAAACGACCGTCAGATTAGGCAGGGCCCGCATCAGGCTGATATCTTCTACCGCTTGGTGGGTTTTGCCATCGCCAAAATCCGATAAGCCGGAACTGGATCCGCAAATTCTGACATTGAGCTTGGGGATGCAGATGGCGTTGCGCAGCTGGTCGTAGGCGCGTCCCGAGGCGAACACCGCGAAGGAATGGATAAACGGTGTCTTGCCCGATAAAGCGAAGCCCGCCGCGACCGAGCTCATATTCTGCTCGGCTATGCCCAGCTCAAAATGCCTGTCCGGATAAGCTTGCTTGAACAGGACCGATTGGGTGGACTTACCCAGGTCCGCCTCTAACGCCACGATGGAAGAATCGCGCGCTCCCAGTTCCACTAAGGCCTGGCCGTACGCCAGGCGTAAGTTCGTCGCCGCCGCCATCTAAGCCCTCCCCGCGCTATCCGACAGGGCGCTTAGCGCGGTTTCCGCTTCGCTTAGCGCCGTTTCGTACTGCTCCAGCGTCATGATGCCGTTATGGAAGGCGGCCGTATTTTCCGCGAAGGAAAAACCCTTGCCTTTCACCGTATCGGCCACGATCAGCGTCGGCCGGTCTTGGCTATCGCTTTCCGCGGCTTTTTCCAGCGCGGCGACAACTCCAGCCATATTGTGGCCGTCAACGGTTAAAACCCGCCAGCCGAAAGCTTCCCATTTCTTTTCTATATCGGGAATATCGAAGATTTCCTTGGTGGGTCCGGTCGCCTGGATGCGGTTGCGGTCGATTATGCCGATAAGCTTTGTCAGCTTGAATCTAGCGGCGGCCATGGCCGCTTCCCAGAGCTGGCCCTCCGCTAACTCGCCATCGCCCATGATGACAAAGACGCGGGCGGGGCTATGGTCCAGGCGCAGGGCCAGCGCCATGCCCACGCCGATGGAAAGCCCCTGCCCCAAGGAGCCGGTAACCGCTTCCAGTCCGGGTATGGCCATATCGGGATGGCCTTGCAGAAGGCCGCGCAGGGTTTTAACCCGGCTTAGCTCCTGGCGGTCGATTACGCCGAGCTCTACCAGGGCGGCGTATTGAATCAACACAGCGTGCCCCTTGCTGAGGACAAAGCGGTCGCGGTCCGGATCATTAAGCGCGGCCGGGTTGAAACGCATGACGCGAAAATAGAGGGCGGCGACGATTTCCGCCAGGGAGCAGGAACCGCCCAGATGACCTGCCTTGCCGACGCCGATCATCCGTATGACATCGGCACGCAACTCCCAGGCGACGCGCTGGAGACGCCGCTCATCGTCGGCGCTTAATAAGGGAAGAGCCATGGCTACCTCTCGGGTTTTTCATAATAGCCTAGGCGCGTCTAGCCAACAAGTCCTTGAGTTTCTTTTCAATGGAGGGCGGGTGTCCGTACATCGGTCTGGCTCAGGGGCCCTTCCTTTTCGCTTCGCTTTTAGAACGAAGCTCTTTGTGTCCCTTCTTTGGGCATGCTATACTGGATTTTGTCGGCAAGCTAGGCCGCTTTTTGCGGGGCGCCGGCTGTAATGGGGGGTGGAGGGTATGGATTTTCTATCGGTGAAGGCCGCTAAGATAGTGGGCCGCGGCGGCGAGGAAACGCGTCTCAGAGGTCCCTGTGTGGGCGGTTGGATGAATATGGAAAATTTCATCAACGGTTTCCCCGGCTGCGAATCCGGCATCCGCCGCGCTATGGCAAAAAGCCTGGGCGAAGAACTTTCCTCCTATTTTTTCAACAGTTTGCTGGATAAGTTTTTGACTGAGGCCGATGTCGATTTTATCCGAAAGCGCGGCGCCAATGTCGCGCGTCTCGCCCTAAACTACCGCCATTTTGAGGACGATGAGGCGCCCTTCGTCTACAAGGAAGACGGTTTCGCGCGTCTGGAGCGGGCGGTGGACTGGTGCGAAAGGCGCGGTCTCTACGTGATTCTGGATCTTCACGCCGCGCCGGGTTGGCAGAATTCGCATTGGCATTCGGATAACGAAACCGGGGCTAGTCTCCTGTGGCGGCATAAGCAATTTCAGGATAGGACCAAGGCGCTTTGGCGGGAATTCGCTCGGCGTTACCGAGGCCGGGCCGTTATAGCCGGCTATGATCTTTTAAACGAGCCGATGGTGAATACCCCAAGCGGCGACCGGCCCCATGCCGCTTATGAGAACTATCAGCCGGATTGGCCTAAGTTGAACCAGCTTTTTCGCGATCTGGTCTCCGCCGTGCGCGAAATCGATCCAGATCATATTATTTTTCTGGAGGGCGATAGTTATGGTCATGACCTGGATGGCTTAGAGCCGCCCTTTACTAATAATGTAGCGTACTCCTGTCACCAGTACACCCTTGCCGGTTTCGGTCCCGGCGCTTATCCGGGTGAGTTTAAAACCTACCGAGTGGACCAAGCGGTGATGAACGGTTATTGGGACCGAGCGCGGCAGGATCGCGTTTTCCGGCAAAGTTCCGGCGCTCGCTACGCCGCCGCGCACGGCGTTCCGCTCTGGGTCGGCGAATTTGGCGCCCAGTATAATACCGGCGCCAATGACCTGCCTTATCGGCTCAAAGCCATGGACGATCAGCTGGACGTCTACAACGAGCGCGGCGCTCATTGGACCACCTGGACCTACAAGGATATGGGCGTTATGGGCTGGGTAACGGTGGACCCGGCTTCCGAATACGCCAAGCTGGTCGCGCCGGTCCAGCGGCTAAAGGCGGCCCTTGGCGCCGAGAATTTTGTTGGTTGGTATGAGAATCCTATCGGCAAAGAGGCTAACCGCGAGTTGGCTCGAACTATAGCGGAAACTATCGGCGACCCTAAAACTACGCTAGTCAGCGCGGCCGCCTGTTTAGCCACGCATACCCTGACCGGCTATGCCGCCGACTGCCTCCAGCCCCTCTACTGTTCCTGTTTTAACGGTATGGACAAGACCGATATTGACCGAGTCCTCTCCGCCTTTGAACTTAAAAACTGTGTCGTCAATAAGGATTATATCAAGATTCTGGAAAAACGGCTGCGATAAGGAGGCCGCGGGCGCTTAACCGAAAAATAGCCGAACGCTAAGCGAAAAAATACAAGCCTGAGTAGTATAATGCCAGCCTCTCGGGCGGCCAAGGCCAAGCCCCTCTCGAAAAAGCGGGGAGAGTGTGATGAAAGCGAAAAATTTTACTCGGTCCTTCCAGCGTTTGCTGGAAACCGCGCCGGCGCGGCGTAAAGATCGATGTCGCCGGAAACGACGACCCGTACCAAGGCTTTGCCGCCGCTGGGATTATCCCTGCCAGACCGCGATTCCGCGCCGTTTTCAGTCCGAGTTTCAGCGTAAGAGCGAGCGATAGTCCATTCCATGAATCAATTAAAAACGAAGCTGAGGTTCTTGCAAAAGTCGGTTACTTTCGCATGAACCTCTCGCAGTTTTATTGCGAGGATTATTATCTACATACAATACAAATAATAGCAATAAAACTGCGCTTGCCATTATTGTCGGCTTTCAAAAATTGAAGACTTTTGAAAGCGCCTCGGCTGATTAGATATCGGTTAGTTTTTCTTGAAATAGCCATGATAAGGCGAAAACTCATCATTTTTTAATGAATGGCGCCTATAGTCTGAGCTATGAGAACGATTGACATAAGCGAAGGCGTATTATGCCGCGTTGACGCCAAGCGGACTTATTCCGCCTCTATCCAAAGGGTCGCCCGGCATCTCTGGTATGTCGAGGCTTCCGTTCCGGTGTTAAGCGTAGCCGATCAGCTCCAAGCTTGTCCCGAGATCGCGGTCGTCGGCGTCGTGGACGCTGCGGCGCGCCCGCTGGGTTTCGTTCGGCGTGACAAGTTGTTCGCCATGATCGGGCGGCCTTTTGGCCGCGACATCCTGAGGCAAGCCGCCATAATGGAACTTGCCGAATCGGCGGAAAGCGTTAACGCGCGGTTAAACGTTTTCGCGGCGGCCGTCCTGATCGGCGGCGATGACGAGGCGAAGCCGTCGTACCGACCGCTGACGGACGACGAGGGCCGTTTCCGCGGCCTTGTCGCCGCGCAGGACCTGGCCAATTATCTGGCGCGGATCACGCGGGACGATATCGAATTAGCCGGCCAGCTCCAAGAGCGCCTTCTGGTTGGCAACGACTTGAGCCCCCGCCCCGGCCTAAGGTTGGAAGCGTGGTCCCGCGCCGCTAAGGGGGTGGGCGGCGATTTTTATTTCACCCGCGGCTTGCCGGGCGGCGCCACCTTCGCCGCCCTGTGCGATGTCTCCGGCAAGGGGGTAGCCGCCTCCCTGGTCGTATCCCTGGTCTGGGGCTTGCTCAGCGCTTACGATTTTAGCCGGGGTTTACGGCGTTTGATCATCGACCTGAATCAAGCTCTGGTCGCCAGCTTCCATCTGGAAAAATATCTGACCGGCTTCTTTATAATCGCCGATCCGGCAAAGTCCTATCTGCTATGCGCCGATATGGGTCATTCCCAT
Source organism: uncultured Treponema sp. (assembly GCA_964546285.1). Taxonomy (GTDB): domain Bacteria; phylum Spirochaetota; class Spirochaetia; order Treponematales; family Breznakiellaceae; genus CAZJJK01. The sequence continues at coordinate 18,593 of CAZJJK010000027.1, forward strand.
GCCTTTCTGTACCGCGATGGCAGGATACTGTCCTTTCACGGGTCGGAATCGGGCCGCCGCCTCAACTTGCCGATCGGCGTGGAATCGCGGATAGACCCTATCCTTATGGCACCGCGGGTGAAGCCCGGCGACACCGTCTTCTGCTACAGCGACGGCTTGGCCGAACAACGCGATGACCGCGAGGAAGAATTCGGCGAAAAGCGCCTAGCCCGAAGCGTCAAAGAGGCCATTGGCCGCGGCGGCCGTTTCAGCGATACGATCGGCGCGGCTCTGGACGCTTTCCGAGGGAACGCGGCCCAGCATGACGACATGTCCTTCCTAGCCCTGACGGTAGTAGCGGCTAACGCCGTTCCGGCCTCCGGCGGACTTGACGACCGCGGGAGCCGAGAGGCGGGATAAGACATGAAAAACAGCGGTCAACGCTTTAATCTCGCGGCCATAGAAGCGGGACTCCGCTCCGTTCAAGCCGTCTTCGGCGATATCAATGACAGGGTGGACAACCGGCGGGAAGCGATGACGGATACGGTGGTAGACAATATCCTGGCCGCTTACCGCCATTTGAACGGTCTCCTAGAAAAACGCGTCGACTTGTTCGCCAAAGAAGGCTTGGCCGAAATAATGGAATTGAATCACATCGTCCTTTGCGGCGCCGATCCGGACCAGCGGTCGGCCTATCGCCGCCATGTGGAAGCCACCCGTGACCGTTTCCGGGCGGGGATTAAGGCTATTAGCCGCTGGTATCGGGATCGGGACAGGAAGGCCAATCCTTTCAAGATCGCCGCCGGCGTTTATGTCCGCGTCTTAAGCCGTCCCCAGCTTTTTCTCGAGGGCAATCACCGAACGGGGAATCTTATCGTCAATCAGATCCTGCTCGCGCGGGGTAAGGCGCCCTTCGTGCTGGACGCCGACAATGCCCTAGCGTACTTCAACCCCTCAACCCGCATCAAAGACGCGCGGAAGGGCCATCTCGTGGACGATTGGATCATGGTTCCGGGTTATGCTAAGGCATTCCGCCGTCTTTTGGAAAACTACGGCGACGAAAAGTACCTCCGCGAGCTCAGCGCTTCGGCAAACGACTGATTTTTAGGGACGCGGCGAAAAAAACGCCGACTTTGTCAACCGAAACGGCCGCCGATATAGTCTTCCGTCCTTTTATCGCGCGGGGCGGAAAACAACTCTTTGGTCGCGCCGCATTCGACAAGTTCACCGAGCAGGAAAAAAGCCGTTCGGTCGCTGATTCTCGCCGCCTGATGCATGGCGTGAGTCACGATGATGATGGTGAATTCCGATTTCAGTTCCATCATCAATTCCTCGATCTTGGCGGTGGCGATAGGATCCAGCGCGCTGGTCGGCTCGTCCATCAGTATGATTTCCGGCCGCATGGCGATAGCCCGAGCGACGCACAGGCGCTGCTGCTGGCCGCCCGAAAGACTCAAGCCCGAACGGCGCGGGCGGTCTTTGACCTCATCCCAGAGGGCGGCCTTGACCAAGGCGTTTTCCACAATCTCGTCAAGCTCGCGCCTGTTGTGAAGCCCCCTCATGCGCGGGCCATAGGCGACATTGTCCCAGACGCTCATAGCAAAGGGATTGGGCTTTTGAAAGACCATGCCGATCCGTGTCCTCAATTCGGTGACATCGTACCCCGTATGGATATCCTTGCCGTCCAAGCTGACCGAGCCCTGGGTGCGGCACTGGGGGATGAGATCGTTCATGCGGTTAAAAACGCGGATAAAGGTGGATTTGCCGCAGCCGGAAGGGCCGATCAACGCGACAATTTCCCTCTCGTCCACGGAAAAATCGATATTCTTCAGCGCTTGAAAATCGCCGTAATAAAGATTCAGGTTTTTCGCGGCTAGCTTGCCGCTCTTTTCGCTCATATCTTTCCTCCCAGGCGCCGCTCAAACCGGCCAACGATGATCCGTACGGCGCCGTTGAGGATCACCACGAACAGCACGAGTACGGTAGCGGTCGCGAAGGCGATGCCGAAATCCTCGGGTCGAATCGCTTCCTTGGTTAAGTAGTAGAGATGGATGGTTAGGGTCCGCCCCGAATCCAAAAGGGACTTGGGCAGGTTTTTGGCTATGCCGACCGTCAACAGCACCGGCGCCGATTCCCCCACCGCGCGGCCGATGGCGAGGATGCAGGAAGCGACGATGCCGGGCAGGGCGGCGGGAAGGACTACATGACGTATAGTCTGGAATTTGGTTGTGCCAAGGGCGAGGGAGCCTTCGCGGAAAGAGATCGGCACGGTCTTCAGCGCTTCCTCGGTGGTGCGGATGATGACTGGCAGAATCATGATGGCCAGGGTAAGGGCGCCGGCCAGAATGGACTGCCCCAAACCGAGCCCGCGGCAAAAGGCGAGCAGTCCGAACAGGCCGTAGATGATGGAGGGTATGCCGGCCAGGGTTTCCACCGCGAGATGGAGGAGACGCACCAACGGCGAGTCTCCGGCGTATTCGGTGAAGAAGATAGCCGTCAGCACCCCGATGGGTAGCGCGATAGCCAAGGAAGAGACGACCACATAAAAGCTGGTGACCGCCATCGGCCAGATGCCGCTCTCCTCCCCGGAGCCGAGGATTAGAGCGGGCGTCAAGTAGCCAAGGCCCTCCCGTACGATATAGAACAGGATCAAACCGAGTACCGTGATGATGAGGACGGTGGCGGTGGCCATGGCGGCGCGCGCGGCGCCGTCCAGAAACCGCCGACTCAGGCGGCGGCCTGGCCGCGTCCGTAAATCACGCCGTTCTTCGGGCCGCTTTAGCGGCGATGCTTCGTTTTTCACACGGCCTCCGGCGAACGCCGCTTGAGACGCATGATGAAGGCGTTCAGGATGAGGATTAAGGTAAAAAGGACGATGCCGACGGAAAACAGCATTTGATTGTGCCGCCCCTGGGCGTAGCCCATCTCCAGCGCGATGGTGGCGGTCAAGGTGCGGACACTGTCCAGCGGCGAGGACGGCAGCTGGGAGGAATTCCCGGCCACGAGGATGACGGCCATGGTTTCGCCCACCGCCCGCGAGACGCCCAGGATGATGCCCGCGATTATTCCGGAACGAGATGGCGGAACCACCACCCGCCAAGCCGTCTGGACCTTGGTGGCGCCGAGCGCGAGCGAAGCCTCTCGGTAGGCCCGCGGCACCGCCCGCAGCGAGGTTTCGGCCACGGCGACGATGGTGGGCAGGATCATTATGGCTAGGATGAGGGAAGCGGCTAAAAGCGAACTGCCGGAAGCGGCGTGAAAGGCGGCTTTGATACCGGGAACAACCACCATGAGGCCGAAAAAGCCGTAGACGACGGACGGGATGCCGGCCAATAGATCGATGCCGCCCCGAACCAGGGCGGCGAGGCGCGGCGGCAGGAATTCCGCCATAAAGACCGAGGCGAGCAGGGCCAAGGGCACGGCGATTACGGCCGCGCCCGCGGTCGCCAGAATGGTGGCGACGATCATCGGCAGGATGCCGTACACCTTGTCGTAGCTTGGCCGCCAGGACAGACCGCCTAAGAAGGCGCCTAGTCCATAGGCCGGCTCCGGTAGCAGGATATGGATTTTCTTGCTGAGGGCAGCGATGGCGCCTGGGTAGATAAGGCTATGGACATACGCCTCGGGGTACTTCTTCTCCGCCCCGTCGGCCGCGATAAAGCGTACGGCCAGCCGGGGATCGACCTCGCTATAATCGATCGCGAAATTGACTTTTCTCGTTCCTTCCCCGTCGGCAAATTCGATCTCCACCTCTTCCGTCCCCTCGTTCAGGTCGATGAAGGTTCCCCCGTTGTCATAGAAAACCCCATTGACGCTGAGACGATCGATACGTTCCGCCACGAGCCGGACGGTTTTGGCGGTGGGACCGATAAAGGGCTCCGCGCCCTGAACGAACACAAAGCCGATGATGGCTGCCAGCGCCGCCGCCGATAGAACGGACACCGCGGCGACAAGGCGCGTAAACAGACGGTCATATATTTGGCGGCTCAATTTCATGGCATATTTCCCAGATGGATTTCCCGCCATCCGGCTTCCAGCCGAACGGCGGGGGCGAGAGAACGCTTAACTTAACGGACGGCGATCCAGTTGGTGCCGGCGATGGTTTGGCCTTCGGCTGTCATGATCCAATCCAGGAAGGCCGCGGCTTCAGCGGAAAGCTTTTCGGCGCGGTAGAGCACCAGGAAAGGCCGGGCGATCTTGAAGCCGCCGTTCACCACGTTGGCGGTGCTGGCGTCCACCCCGCCAACCTTGAGCGGCTTTACCGAGCCGTCAACCGAGCCCAGGGAGATATAGCCGATCGCGTCCGCGTTCTTGGACAGCTCGGCCTTAACCCCGCCCGTGCCATCGAATTCGGTGGCGCCCAGAACCAGCTTGTCCTGGAACTTGACGATTTCCTCAAAGGCGCCGCGGGTACCGGAACCGGGCTCGCGGGAAACAACCGCGATAGCGGCGTCGTTGCCGCCGACTTCCTTCCAGTTGGTGATAACGCCGGTGTAGATTTTCTGGATCTGGTCCAAGCTGAGATCGGAAACGGGATTGGACGGATGGACGATAGCCGCGATGCCGTCTACGGCGATGGTCAGCTCCGTCAGTCCGTAACCTTTCTCGGCGGTTTTTAAGTCGCGGCTGGACATGCCCAGCTCGCTCGTGCCCTCGTTAGCCGCCTTGATTCCGTCAGAGGAGCCGGTGCCGTTGATGTTGACGCTTATGTTCGGATGAGCGGCCATGTATTTGGCGGCGAGCTTCTCCATCAGCGGGGTGACGGAGGTGGAGCCGGCAAGCTTAATGGTATAAGGGGCCGGACCGGCGGCCTCTCCCTGACCAGCGGCGAAGGCCGGCAAGAGCGACAGGGCGGATAAGATAACAGCGATGATGGTACGTCGATTCATAGTCAACTCCTTCTAGGTCGTGATGGACCTTATCCTAGAGCGAGTTGATGAGGAAACGATGTGCGTATGGTTAATAAA
>CAZJJK010000027.1:23638-30812 GCA_964546285.1 uncultured Treponema sp.
GCGCTAGGCCAAAGCCTGCGCTCGGGCGCCGTGCCGCCGCGCGCCTACTTGTCGGCCGGGTTCGATCTCATGCGGGCGGCGGCGCGGCGCCGAACGGCGGACGCCGACCTAGCAGCCGCTATCTCCGAATGGGAAGCCAGCGCTCCAACGAACGCGGCGAAAGGAGACGCGGCGGTCAGCGCGCCGCTTAAAACGGCGGAAAAAGCCGAAGCAAACCCGCGAGCGGCGGGGAAGGGCGGCAAGGCTGGAGCTGGAGGCGGAAGCCCTAAGGCCTCGGCCAAAACGGAAATTGCCGGAGTCGGAAAAGCTAGCGGCGTTTTTTCGCACGACAGCGAAGCCTTCAGGATCTTCATGCTGGAAGCGGGCGAACGCCTAACCGAAGCCGAGGACCGTTGTATCCATCTGGAGAACGATCCCGAAGACGCCGCTTCCTGCGACGAACTTTTCCGCATCTTTCACACCTTCAAGGGCGAATGCGGTTTCTTCCGCCTTTCCACTATCGGCGGTTTGGCCCATTCCCTGGAAAATCTGCTGGATCTTATCAGAAAACGCGACCTTAAAATAAACCGCGAAATCATCGACCTGCTCCTTCAAGGTATAGACCGCTTCAAGGCTTTACTAGACAACCTCCAAAACCAGGATGTCACGATACTGAACCCGGTCGACGTATCGGACCTAGAGACACGTATAAGCGAGGTCCTAAATCGGGATCATCTCAGTATCGGCGAAAAACTCGTCAATTCCGGCTTAATCAGCGAAGCCGAACGGGTGGAAATTCTCTACAAGCAGAAGGAAGCGAGTTACACGAAAAAGTTTGGGGATCTGGTCGTGGAAAATCGTTTAGCGTCGAAGAATGAGGTGGAAGCGGCGTTGTCCGCCGGTCCGGCGGTTAAACGCTCCGACGAGCGCTTCATTAAGGTACGCGCGTCCCAAATCGATTTTCTGGTGGACATGATCGGCGAACTTATCATCGTCCAAAACCAATTGAAGGCGCGCGACCACGATCTGGCGCCGCTCCGCAAGATTACCAAAGAAATACAGAACGCCGCCTTGGTGCTGCGCACGACGAACATCAAGGGCCTATCCGTATCCGTCCACCGCGCCTTGCGCGATGTGGCTGAGAAACTGGGTAAAAAGATTGAATACCGCGGCTTGGGCGAGGAGTTGGAGATAGACCGCAATTTAGTGGAGGATTTGAGCGAACCTCTGCTCCATTTGGTGAGGAACGCGGCCAGCCACGGCATTGAAAGCCCGGAAGAGCGTCGCGCCGCCGGCAAGAGCGAGATTGGCCTTATCAGCTTTATCGCCGAACGGCGCGGCAATTCCATCATTGTCGGTATAGAGGACGACGGCCGCGGCTTGAATCGGGAGCTCATCCTGAACAAGGCGGTGAGCATCGGCCTAGTCGACCAAGCCAAGGCGTCGGCAATGACCGACAAGGAGGCGTATGAGCTTATCTTCCTGCCCGGTTTTTCCACCGCGAGCGATGTCGGCATGATTTCCGGCCGCGGCGTCGGCATGGATATCGTTAAGAATTTCGCCTTAGCCAGGCGGGGCCGCGTTGAGACCGCCACCGAAGCCGGCCGCTTTACCCGTTTCCTGCTTCATTTTCCGGTCAGCACGGCCATCATCGACGCTATGTTGGTCAAGGTGGGCCGTTTGAGCTTCGCCCTGCCTGTCCAAAACGTGATCGAAGCCTTCGATTTGCGCGGCGCGCGGCGGCATGAGCTGGGCAAGGGAACCGACGTGGTGGATCTGCGCGGTACGGTGCTGCCCATCATCGATCTGGATCGCTATTTCGGCGAAAAGACGGAAGAGGCGAACCGAAGGATGGGCGTGGTGATAGAAGACGCGGCCGGCAAGCGCTATGTCTTCAGCGTCGCGTCGGTGCTGGGCAAGCGGGAAACGGTAATCAAGTCCCTGGGAAAATTGCTGCGCGGCGTCAAAGCGGTCAGTTCCGGAACGGTTCTGCCCGGGGGCGAGGTCGGCTATATCATCGATATCGATACAATAGTTCGCGACGAAACCGGAACTTGAGGAGGCGGACATGGAACAAGCGAGACGGAGGACGATGACAGGGGAACGGTTCCTCAGCTTCGTTCTCGGCGGTGAGGAATACTGCATCGAGATAACCAAGGTGCGGGAAATCATGGCGATGACGACGATCACGCCATTACCCCAGACCCCTTCCTTTATTAAGGGTGTTATCAATCTGCGCGGCAAGATCATACCCATCATCGATCTGCGCTTAAAGCTGGGCATGCCGGCGAAAGAGTACACCGACCGCACCTGCATCATCGTCGTCGATCTGTCGCAGGCTGGCGATTTGAGTCATATCGGCGTGGTGGTGGACAGCATTCAGGAAGTGGTCGGCATTCCCAAGGAAAAGATCACCCAGTTGGCGTACGTCAACGCGCGGATCAAGGCGGAATATATCAGGGGCATCGCCGAGTCCGAAAAAGGGGTGAAGATAGTTTTGGACGCCGGCAAGGTCCTCAGCGAGGAAGAAGTCGGTTTGGTTGAGGGTCTTGGCAAGTCGGCCCCCGATTCGGTGGCCTAAACAGGGAGAGGAAGGTATTATGGCGTTAAAACTGCGTACTAAATTACTATTCGGCTTTATCATAGTCGCCCTGATCGGCGCTGGTATTGGTGTTTTCGGCGTCATCAACCTTAATATGGCGCGAACCAGCTTGGACACGATGTACAACAATAACACCCTGGCGATCAGCAACCTCGTGTACATGAAATCGTATTTCATGGAAGCCAGGCTCTACGCCACCAAGCTTTCCATGGTCAAAACGGCGGCGGAGGCTGAGGATCTGGCCGACTAGTTCCATGCCGTCGTTGAGGCAGCCAAAGAACGGGCCGCCCTCTATGAGGCGACCATCATCGACGATGAGGACCAGGACTTATTTGACGAATACGTCAAAACCAAGGACGCGTATTTCGCCGTAACGGATCAGATCGTGGTGGCGGCCTTGGACGGTAATTTCGCGCTGGCCCAGGCCATGGCCCTGGATACGGCCGCCGGCAGCGCCGCCGCTAATGCCGCCCTGCACCAAAGCGCCGTGGACGCGCTCGTATCGTTCAACGAGGAAAGCGCCGAGACCATGAACGTGACTTCCGCCGCCACGGTGGGTATCTCGATCAGCCTGATGATACTATTGACTATTATCGGCCTAGCCATGTCCGTCTTCATGGGCATCTGGCTCGGCGTTTTCGCCACCTCGCGGCCATTGATGAAGCTATCGGCCACGCTGCGTTCGGGCGCCATCCAAATCTCCTCCGCCTCCAGCCAGCTGTCCGAATCCGCCCAGGACTTGGCTAACGGCGCCACCGAACAGGCCTCGGGTATAGAGGAAACATCGTCCTCCATGGAGGAACTCGCTTCCATGGTCAAGCAGAATCTGGCCAATTCCCGTGAGGAAAGCCTGCTCGCCGAAAAAGCCAGTTCAGCCTCCCAGGAGGGCAACCAGGATATCGTCAAAATGGTGGAATCAATGAACGAGATCGCCAAATCCTCCGAGGAAGTGGGCAATGTCATCAAGCTGATCGAGGATATCTCGTTCCAGACCAACATCCTCGCCTTGAACGCGGCGGTGGAGGCGGCTCGCGCCGGAGAAGCGGGCATGGGCTTCGCCGTGGTGGCCGACGAGGTTAAGAACCTGGCCAACCGCAGCGCGGAAGCGGCCAAAGATACGGCCCGGATGATAGAGGATTCCATCCACAAATCCGCCGATGGGCTAAAGCTTGCCCAGCGGGTCGCCGAAGCCTTCAAGGGTATCTTGGCCAATTCCAACAAATTGGCGGAGATGTCCAAGGAAGTGGAATCGGCCAGCGTCCAGCAGGACACGGGCATCAACCAAGTGACGAAGGCGATGATCCAGTTCGATACGGTGGTTCAAGCCAACGCCAGCTCGGCCGAGGAATCGGCCAGCTCGGCTGAGGAACTTGCCGGCCAAGCGGCCTCCTTGATGAAAATCGTTTCCGATTTAACCAAGCTAGTCATGGGCAAAGAAGATACGAACGATAGGGAAGCGGCTACTTATCAGATCCATCATCAAACGCCGAGCGCCGCTCGACCGGCGGCGCCAAAACCAGCGCGGCTCACGCCGCAAACCGCGGCGCCGAGGATCAAGGAGATCGATCCCGAGAAGCTTATCCCCTTTGAGGATGACGAGGAGCTGAAGCATAGCTAGGGAGAAGCGTACGAACGGATTAAGGCAGCTAGACCGTTCAGCTCAAGCGGCGCCCGCCAGCCAGGCGGACGCCGCCTCCTTTGCTGGGCCCGCTCCGGCGTCCTCTATCCCGCCGAGCGGTCTATCGGCGCGCGGCTTGGAAGAGCTTCGCTATTTGGTGAAAAAGCGCCTTGGCATCCATATCGCTCCCGACAAAAGCTATCTGCTTGAGAGCAAATTCGCCAAACTCCTCAAAGCCGGCGACCGGAACGCGGATGACATCATCGAGGACTTGAAACGCGGATCGGAGGATACGGAGCTGACGCTGGCCCAGTTCATCACCACGGGCCACACTTATTTTTTCCGCGAAAGCGAGCACCTGGATTATCTCATAGCCGATATAAAAAAAAGAGGCATCGCGCGGCCGCGGATATGGTGCGCGGCCAGTTCGACCGGCGAGGAAGCGTATTCTATCGCAATCGCCATGATGGAAGCGGGCATCAGCGATTACCTGCTCCTCGCCAGCGACGTGAACATTCAAGCGCTTCAGACTTGCCGCTTGGGCCTGTATCGGGAAAGCAGCCTCAGAGCGCTCTCTCCCACCCTGCGTCAGCGCTATTTCCAAAAAGCCGATGCTTTTTGGCGCGTCAACTTCGATCTCATCAAACGGCCTGTCCTCAAACGCCTCAATTTGCTTCATTCATTGAAATTCGAGGATAGTTTCCATTATGTTTTTTGCCGCAACGTGTTCATCTACTTCGATAACCAAACGCAGCGCCAAGCCGTGGAAACCATCCTCGATAATCTAGCCGAGGGCGGCCGCCTCTTCGTTGGACTATCCGAAGCCTTGCTGCACCTCGCCGACAGGCTCGTCAGCGTGGCGCCGTCGATCTACGCGAGGAAACGGTGAACGGCGAAAACCTAACGGCTCTGGTGGAAGACGCGGACCGCTATTACCTCAAACCCGGCTTCGTCTTCGTCAGCGAAAAGGCCGCCGCGATCCATACGGTGCTCGGCTCCTGCGTCGCCGTCTGCGTCTATGATCGCCGGCGGCGCTATGGCGGCATGAACCATTTCATGCTGCCGCGTTCTCCCCGCGGCGCGCCGACATCCAAGTTCGGCGACGCCGCCATGGCCGCCCTGTTCAAAACCTTCAATGATTTCGGTTCGCGCTGGGAGGATTTGGAGGCCCAGCTGTACGGGGGCTCATGGTTGGCGAATAATCGGCAATCACGGGAAGTCGGCACGGAGAACGTCCAAACCGCCCGATCGTATCTGCGGCGGTACGGCATCGCGCTAGTTTCGGAGGATGTCGGCGGCATACTCGGCCGCAAGATCGTTTTCCTATCGGAGCTCAATCGAGTGTTCGTGTACAAGTTGTCGGACATTAGGAAGGCGGATTATTTCGATTACCGCGACCCGAGGCGCGAACTGTATGGCCGGGCGAATTAGGGTTCTTATAGTCGACGATTCGGCTGTGGTCCGAGCCATCCTGACGGAGCGCTTGGGTGCCGTGGAGGACATCGTTGTGGCCGGCGCCGCCATGGACCCCTTCGTGGCGAGGGAGCTGATCGCCACAACCCGGGTCGATGTTTTGTTGCTCGATATCGAGATGCCTCGAATGGATGGGCTCACCTTCCTCAAATACCTGATGAAGTATCGACCCATTCCGGCGATTATCCTCAGCTCCCTGGCCGACGGCTCCAACGAGGCTAGCGTCAGAGCCTTGGAACTTGGCGCGATCGCCATAGTCCCTAAGCCGGGCGGGCCCTTGAGCGTCACTCAATTGATCGACGATTTGGCGGACCAGATCCGCGCCGCCGCCGCGGCCGATATGGAAAGGGTCCAGCGCGACGCGGCCAGCCATTTCGCCAAATATCGAGGGGTCAAGAAACTGCTCGGTTCCATCAGGACCACCGAAAAGCTGATCGCCATCGGCGCGTCCACCGGCGGCACGATAGCTTTGGAAAGGCTGTTCGGCGCCTTCCCCGCCGACTGTCCGCCCACCGTCACGGTGATCCACATGCCCGAACGCTTTACGGCCACCTACGCCAAACGACTGGATGATCTTTGTTCGCCCCGAATCAAGGAAGCGGAGGATCAGGAACCGGCGCTCTCCGGCTATGTCTATATCGCCCCAGGAAATCGTCATTTGACCGTGGACAGGGCCGGTGCCCGCTATGTCCTTAGGGTGCTGGACGGGCCGCGCGTCCATAACCAGCGCCCGGCTGTCGACGTGCTCTTCCGCGGCGTGGCCGACAATGTCGGGCGCAACGCGGTCGGAGCTCTCCTGACCGGTATGGGCCGCGACGGCGCCGAAGCCCTACTGCGAATGCGGCAGAAGGGCGCTTTTACGGTTGCCCAGGACGAGGCTACCAGCGTGGTGTATGGCATGCCGAAAGAAGCCGTCGCCCTGGGCGCCGCCTGTGTCGAGCTGCCACTGGACCGAATCGCCGCCGAATTGATACAGCGCGCCCGCTCATGAGGCTGCCGCGAAGCTTTGAGCCGTCTCGAGTCGATTATTATGAAGGTTTTCTGGTCGTCACGCCGTTTTTAACGGGAACCGGCCTGGTTTTGGATGAACGCTTTCATGGTGCCGCCGTCCGTCTGGCGACCATGTTCGGCCAGCCAGTCTGGCCTGAAGGACTCGCGTTAGTTTGCGCGGAGGCGCGTAGACGGTTCTCATCCCCATCTGTGCAATACGCTGTCATCGATTTCTTTAATAAGAGAGGCGCTTTCTAAAGTCTTCAACTTTTGAAAGCTGACAATAATGGCAAGCGTAGTTTTATTGCTATTATTTGTATTGTATGTAGATAATAATCATCGCAATAAAACTGTGAGAGGTTCTTGCGATAGTAAGCGACTTTTGCATGAACCTCAAGAATAGGTAAAATAGCTTTTTGGAAGCTATCGTCATCCATGTGCCGGGCGCCGATCGGAAGCCGCGAAGCGGTGCCCGACTTGCGATGATGGCCTGTGTTCCTACACAAGCAGTT
>CAZJJK010000028.1:0-18720 GCA_964546285.1 uncultured Treponema sp.
CTAGTCGTTCAGGCTATTAGGGAGAGCCGCCTCTGGCATGAGGCGCGCAGCGTTTTTCTTTATGCCGCCCTGCCCACGGAACTGGATATGGACGCTTTGATGCCTTGCGCCAACGCGGACTTAAAAACAGTGGCCCTGCCGCTTGTATCCGGCGCTGAACTGTCTTTTAGGATAATCGGCGACAGCGGTCTTGCCTGGAGCCGGGGCGCTTTCGGAATCCGCGAACCCCCGGCGGATGCCCCTATGCTAGACCCCCTTCTTTGTCCAGGGCCTGTATTAGCGCTTCTTCCTGGCTTGGCTTTTGACAGGGAGGGACGGCGTTTGGGGCGGGGAAAGGGTTATTATGATCGGTTTTTAGCTAGCCTGCGCGCCGCCAGAAACGATTTTTTTGCCCTTGGCGCCGCCCTATCCATCCAAGTGCTGGCGCGTGTTCCCGTTGGAAGCAATGACGCCCTATTGGATGGCCTAACATACTCCTTATCCGACGATGACGCCGAAAAGCCGCAAGCTGAAAAAAGTCCGAGGCAAGATCGGGCCTTGCCTTCGCGGGCTATGATCGATATCTTTACCCTATAAAGCTAAGCGAGGAAAACTATGGCACGCATTAAGAGCGCTGTTGAAATCGCTCTGGAACGGACGCAAGCGGTACAGAGCGATAAGGCCGGCATCGAATTATTTGAGACAAAGCAGGAAGGGAAAAAAATAGCCAACACTTTTTTAACCGATCCCTCCGGTGCTCCCCTGGAGCCGGCGGTTAAACGTTTCCCAAAGGATAAGCAAGCGGCTCTGCGGCGCGGCATTTTCGATATTCTCGTTTCCCAAATCACCTTGCCGTATGTTAAGGAAGATATCGCGCGTTTGGAGGCTGTCGGCAAGGGGCTAGCCTATGTGGTCAGCGATCGTCGTTTTACTCAGCTTTATCAACAGCTGCTAGGCGCTATGAATAAGTATCTGGAGGAGCTTGAGCAGTACGATGCCGCTCTTCGTCGCCAATACGCGCCTAAGCTTCGGCAGAAGGAAGAGGAATTAGCTCGGCGGACCGGCCGCCGAATTCAGCTTGATCCTCTTCAGGACCCTGAGTTTGTCGCTTTTTACAATCAGAACATGAACGCGTTGAAGGATAGGTATGAGCAGGCGATCAGTCAGGTCCGCGAGCAGGCGAACGCCTTGTTCGATGAGGGCTATAACGCTGGCTCCTGGCTTTACAGTGTTTAGTTAAGCGCTCTTGTTTATACAACTATACGGTTGTATAGTATATTTATGGACCTTTCCAAAAAACTCTCTATCTTGGCGTCCGCCGCCAAATATGACGCGTCATGCGCCTCGTCGGGTTCAAGCCGAGGCGGGAAGGGCGCTTTAGGGAGAACCTTACCCTCGGGTGTGTGTCATAGCTGGACCGGCGATGGACGCTGTGTTTCGCTCCTAAAGCTGCTTTTTTCTAACGCGTGCCATTATGACTGCGCCTATTGCGTTAACCGTCGTTCCGCTGATATAGAACGAGCCGCTTTTACCGTTCGGGAGCTAGTGGATCTAACCGTAGCCTTTTACAAGCGGAATTTTATTGAGGGTTTATTTCTTTCTTCAGGGGTATTCGCCGATCCCGATCAGGTTATGGCTAAGCTGATTGAGACGGCGCGTACGTTGCGTAAGGAAGCCGGGTTCAACGGCTATATCCACTTAAAGTTGATTCCCGGCGTTTCTCCCTCTCAAATCGCCGAGGCCGGCCGCTGGGCTGATAGGCTGAGCGCCAATATCGAATTACCGACCGAATCAAGTTTGCGCCGTTTAGCGCCGGGAAAGGAAGGTCGAATTATCATGGGTTCAATGGCTACCGTTAAGGACTTGGCTCTTGAGCGGACTGAGGATCGTCGTCGGCGTTATCACGCGCCAACCTTCGCTCCAGCCGGGCAAAGCACTCAGCTTGTGGTAGGCGCGTCGCCGGAGGACGATAGACAGATCTTAAATTTGTCCGTTGGTTTATACCGAAAATTTGGCCTTAAGCGGGTGTATTATTCCGCTTTTGTGCCGCCTGGCGCGACCGGTGGCGCGCCGGATACTCGTTTGCCGCCGTTGGCCGCTCCGCCCCTGCTGCGCGAGCATCGTCTTTATCAAGCCGATTGGCTTCTTCGTTTTTATCGGTTCAGTCCCGATGAAGTCACTGGTTTGGCCGCGCCCTTTCTCGCCTCCGATATCGATCCCAAGTCCGCCTGGGCGCTCGCGCATATAGACCGCTTTCCTATTGAACTGCGGACGGCTGACCTGGAGACGATACTTCGGGTGCCGGGCATAGGCGCTATAAACGCCCGCAGGATTGTGGAAACACGGAAAACGCGCTGCCTAAGCGAGGAGCTGCTCCGCTCTATGGGCGTTTCACTGAAGAGGGCTCGCTGGTTTATTACGATCGGCGGCGTATCGCTTGAACGTCGTGACGATCCCTCTATAATCAGGCGATCCTTAGCTTCCTCCGCTCGCGTTAAGCTTGCTTCATCTGGGCAATTGGATCTTTTTTCGTGATTTTATCCTATGACGGCGGCTTTTCCGGCTTACTCTGCGCTATCTCTCAGTCCCTTTCCGCCTCCGATCCCCCGCTAATATGCCGCAACGGCGAGGAGCTCTTTGGCGGCGTTTTGGTAAAGGACGAATCTGATGTCGCCGAGGCTCTGGCCAAACGTTTTTGTTCTTTATCAGCCGCGGCGTTCCGCCTTCTGAAAGCTGCTTGGATGAGCGAGGAAGCTATAGACGCGGCTATGGGCCATTTCGCGTATGCCATTTTAACGTCTCGCGATGCTGAGGAGGCTGAGCGGCGGCGCTTGGATAGGGGCGATCCTTCGGTTAGAACCGTACTAGCGGCGGCGCTGCGCGTGGCGCGAGAATATCACCGCCTTATCGGTATCCTCCGTTTCCGGCCTGACGAGTCTGGACGTTTGATAGCTCTTTGCCATGCTGACCATGCTCTTTTACCGGTTTTATCCGGTCATTTTAAGGTTCGCTATAGGGCTCAACCCTGGATGATTATCGATCTTAAGCGCGCCTGCCTATTGGTTTCCGATGGAGAGTCGGTCAAACTCCTGCCTGTTTCCAAAGAGAGCGCCGCTTCCATAAAAGACCAGACCAGGCTTCCGGATGACGAGTGGACTGGTCTCTGGGCCCTTTATTATAAGGAGCTTTGTATAGAATCGCGGCGAAACGAGGCGTTGAGGCGTCGTTTCTTACCGGAAAGGTATTGGAAATATTTGCCGGAGTTGTATGATGGAAGTG
Organism: uncultured Treponema sp.; assembly: GCA_964546285.1. GTDB lineage: Bacteria > Spirochaetota > Spirochaetia > Treponematales > Breznakiellaceae > CAZJJK01. Next base: position 3,259 of record CAZJJK010000028.1, read on the forward strand.
ACGGGGGTTTACAAGCGTGAAAACCGAGATATTTACCCTGTGCGATTACGCTCAGGAAAACGAAGGCAAGCTGACTGTAGTGGGAACCTTTGATACTATAATAGCGCGCGAATTCCCCTGTGTGCATCCGCTTTTATCGGTGGTTTTGCGTCTGCGTTTTGACTTATGGGAATTTGGGAAACACGATTTTAGGGTGGAAAGCCACGATCTGGATGGCAATCCGCTCTTGGCGCCGGTTTCCGGCAGCCTGGAAGTAAGGGGCGTTGGCAACGCTTCGGCGGTATCCCATGTTCTATTCAATGTCGGTAACGTCCGCTTTAAGGCCCCGGGCGTTTATAACTTTACGCTGATGATGGATAATAAAGAGGCTACATCCATCCCCTTGTATATTAGGAAGAGTTGATGAACGATTTTTGGGACAACGGATTTCCTGAGGATTTTGTGTGGGGCACCGCGACCGCTTCCTACCAAGTGGAGGGGGCCGCCCGCGAAGCTGGCCGTTCAGAAAGTGTTTGGGATGTGTTTTGCCGTATACCAGGCAAGGTCCACGCCGGTGAAAACGGAGACGTATCTTGCGACCAATACCATCGTTACGCTGAGGATATCGAGTTGATGGCCAAGCTTGGCGTCAACGCCTACCGCTTTTCCCTCGCTTGGCCGCGTATCATTCCCGATGGGCGGGGTAAGGTTAACGAGGCCGCCTTGGACTATTATCGCCGTTTGATCGACGCCTTGTTGGAGGCCGGGATCGAAGCGTATATAACTCTTTATCATTGGGATTTACCGCAGATTCTGGAAGAGCGCGGCGGCTGGGCTAGTCGTGATACAGCGTTCGCCTTTGCCGAATATGCTCGTGTTTGCTTTGACGCTTTTAGTCCCAAGGTCCGTCGTTGGGTTACCCTTAACGAGCCCTTCTGTACGGCCCACAATGGTTATCTATACGGCGTTCACGCTCCCGGGCGTAACGACCCTGAAGCCGCTATCCGCGCCATCCATCACCTGAATCTGGCGCATGGACTGGCGAACGAGGCTTTTCGGGAGGGCGGGTATCCCGGGGAGCTTGGTATAGTTTGGAACCTAATAACCCCTCGGCCCGCCACCCGCCGCCCGGAGGACGCTAGGGCGGCTGAGTTGAGTCTAAGCTTTAGTACCCTTGTCTATACCGATCCGGTCTTAGGCCGAGGGTATCCCGAATTGAATTGGCTGGGGAAGCCGCTCAAATTCCCGGTCCAGTCTGATGATTTAAAGCGAAGTGCCGGGCCTTTGGATTTTATCGGCCTTAATTATTACTTTGAGCACGCTGTTTCGCTTGCAGACAAAGAAAACGGTATTCCCGTTCAGGAACCCTTCTGGGAAGAAGCTACCGATATGGGCTGGCCCATAAACAGCGATGGCCTTCTGCGACAGCTTAGGTGGATAAACGAGCGCTCCGGCGGCTTGCCTCTTTACATCACGGAAAATGGCTGCGCCTGCGACGATCTTGTCGTTTTGGACCAGACCGGTCAGCCTAGGGTTCATGACAGCCAGCGTATCGCGTATATCCGTACTCATCTTGATGTATGCCGGCGCGCCAAAGCCGAGGGCTTGCCTCTAAAAGGTTTTTTCATGTGGTCCTTTATTGACAACTTTGAATGGAGCTTTGGCTATTCAAAACGTTTCGGTATAGTTTATTGCGACTATAAAAGCCTTAAAAGGATACCAAAAGACAGTTTTTATTTTTACCGCGATGTTATTGCCGGGTATCGCTAACAAGGGCTTTATATAAACGGGGGTGAAAATGAGGCGCGGCTTTGTCTCGATATGTAGCTTTAGCGCGGCGTTTTCGTTATTAAGCCTACTCTCTTGCGCGGGGACAAATCCGCCGCTTAGAGAATCGGTGGATAGCTCGACGGAAGCGTCGGCTCCCGCCGTGGAAGCCAAACAAGACTCTTCTGCCGTCGTCCCGTCTGACCAAGCTGGCGATCCAGTTGACGCTCTTCTAAAAGCCATGTCCTTTCGGGATAAGCTGGCTCAGCTCTTTATCGTCTGGATACCCAAAGGGGCCGATCTAGCGGGGCTTTCCATACTAAAAAGCCTAAATCCCGGCGGTTATATCCTTTATTCATGGAATTGTCCCAGCGTCAACGAAACCCGTGCTTTAACCAAGTTCCTTTCGGATACCGACCCCGTTTCCTCGGAGTTAGAGCTTAGCCCGGCCCTCACGATTAAACCTTTTATTTGCGCGGATCAGGAGGGCGGCCGTGTCGCGGCTTTCCGGTTTAGCGAGTTTTCAACCCTTCCCTCGGCCTTCGCGTTGGGTTCCTTGGAAAGCGAGGCCCTGATTGAGGCGACCGCCCGCCTAAACGCGGCCCAATTAGCCTATCTCGGCGTGAATATGAATTTAGCGCCGGTGGCGGATCTTTATCCGGTATCCGACTCCACTATTATAGGGGATCGGTCCTTTGGCCCCGATCCGGAGGCCGCGGCTAAGGCTGTCGTGGCCAGCGCTCGTGGTTTAGACGCTTATGGAATTTTAGCGACGCTGAAACACTTTCCTGGCCATGGTGTTACGACGGTGGATTCGCACGGGCGTTTGCCGGTTTCCGACCTAAAGCTGGAAGACATAATGGCAAGGGAACTAATCCCTTTCGCGGCTGGTATCCGCGCCAGCGTCCCCGTGGTAATGACCGCTCATATAGTGTATACGGCGGTGGACGCTGAAAACCCGGCGACTTTATCGCCTGTATGGCTAAAGGATATATTGCGCGGGCGGCTCGGCTTTGACGGGATAATATTGACTGATGGCTTTGAGATGGGCGCCTTGACTCAGTCTTTTGATAAGAAGGAGGCTTTGGCCAGGGCGCTTGAGGCCGGTATAGACCAAATATTGCTTTATAGCCGCTATGATCCCTCTGAAATGATACATCTGACGGAAACGCTTGTGAGCGAAGGCCGTATCACTCCCGAGACGGTGGAGAGCGCCGTGCGGCGGATACTTGAGGCTAAATACCGTTTTGGACTGCTTTGCTCGGAAGATTAAAGGGGAAGTTATGGGTATCGCTCTTGTGATTGTGGGTGGTCTTATCGCTATGACCATTGTCGCCGTTATTGGTGATGTAGCCGCCAAGCGCGCGAAGAACGCTGGGCTAGAGGCACCGAAACAGCTTAAGGATTTGGAAAACCGAGTTAGAAGCCTGGAGCTCGCCGTTGGTGAAAAATCCGAGCTTATCGACGAATTACGGCAAGAGCTAAGCTTTGTGAATCGGCTTTTAGAGGATAAGACTAAGCCCTAAGAGCCAAACTCAACAATAGCGAGCAGGGGTAAAAACGCCTGTCACGCAAAGCGGTTCACATGGGTTTTTGGAAGGCTGGGCTAAGGCCCGTGATTGGAAGGCGGAGGTCCATACGAGCTTGCTCCGGAAAAGGTGAGTATATGAGATCTGTGTTTCAATAATCTTCGTATCAGGGTATGGCCACCGCCAGTACAATAAATTTCCTATCCAACGAAGATACCCTGGGGCTTGCCCCGGGGTTCTTCATTAGCTCAGGGCTTTTAGTTAAGTATATTTCTATATTATATATGAGATAATAACTTTCTTGCCGATGCGTGGTCCCTAAAAAACACTTTAGATCCGTCTTTCCATGCCCCAGGCTACCGGTAGGAAATACCTAGTCCAAAACGCGTACGCTTCCAGATTCATCGTTTCGCAGTCCACGGACATGAGGGCTTTGTTTTGGCTTAACGCGAAAGCCGTCAAGTTTCGCAATAACGCGGATGCCACGCCAAGGCCTCGATAGGCTTTTTCCACAAATAAACCGTCGATGGCAAGACAATCCGGGGTATGAACGGCGTCTGAAACATCAAACTGTGGATCTTCCGCCTTAATAAAAGCGATGGTCTTAGTGCCAACTTCGGCCAGCAATGCCACGCTGTCGGGCTTGGAAAGCCATTCCGTCCAACCCGCGGCGTCCTCGCCATGACAATCCGGCATACAAACCGGTACATCACCTATATGCGCGGCTAAGTGGGCGTTAAGCCGCTCCAAGCTATCGGCGTCGGCGATAAGAGCGCGGCGAATGCTAAGCTTACTGTCCATTTTTGTTTGAGTGGAGGCTAAGTCCTTGGCTATATCAGCACTTGGCCGCGCTGCGTCCATAACAATATGGCCAAAACCGGTTTTAACGAACGCTTCCAAAGCGTGAAGTTCGGAGGCGTAGTAGGAAGCTGAATGTATTTGAACGCATTCCTTAAGCCGAAGGCGCGCGGCTTCGCGGTATAATAGCCGATATGCCGAGAAGGGGTCAGCGTCGTGACGATGGCCATGTGACCAGTCAGGGCTGAAAGCGCCGGGGCCAAGATTCCGGAAATTTTCCAGTATAAAATCGCCATAAAAGGCGGCCATTCCCCGATCATCGTATAAACCAAGGACCTGCCCTTCGCGGATCATCCAAGCTATTCTTGGTTCAAAGTAGTCCGCGGAACGCTTTGGCAAAAAGGGGAGAGTTCCGCGCAAGGCTTCATGTCTGTCAGCCGCGAGCTGAGCGGCGGCGCTTGAATCAGTTATTGTACGTATATCCATAAGGCCAGTTTACGTTAAGAAATCCTTATAGGTAAGGCGAGAAGACAGATGAAATTGATTTTTCTTTGAATCGGTCTTCGGCGCCAGCTTTGGGCGAAGAGGATAAATAATCCGCGCTTAAGCCTGTCGCTTTTTTTTCACGTCCTCGGCTTTGCGAGAAATCCTATTCCATACGCTGGATAAGCCCATTGCTTTACGTACGGCTAACATGGTTTCTCTAGCCGCCTCTCGCATCCTAAGAGTGCCCTCGTATATAACCTCATCGACATAACCAGCTTTTGCCGCGAATTGTGCGCGCCGATCACGAACTGGCGTAAGGAATTCGTTTAAGACCTCTGTCAGCTTTTGTTTGACTTCGACATCGCCGACTTTCCCGTTTCTATAACGATCTTTTAGGTCGGCTACCTCAGTCTTATCTGGATTAAACACATCATGATAAGCGAAAACGGGGTTGCCTTCAGGATTTCCAGGAATATCCGCGCGGACGCGGGCTGGGTCCGTATACATGGACCTTACTTTCTTTTCAACGGCCTTGGCGTCATCGGATAAGAAAATAGCGTTTCCGGCGCTCTTTGACATTTTTGATTGGCCATCGGTGCCGACTAGGCTTGGTACCTCGCCGGATAAAACGTCAGGGATGGGGAAGGTTTCACCATACATATAGTTGAAACGTCGAGCGATTTCCCTAGTCAATTCCACATGGGATTCATTGTCTTTCCCGACAGGTACTAGATGAGCGCGGGGCAATAGGATATCGGCCGCTTGAAGTACCGGATAATTAAGAAGGCCAAGCGGCAGTTCCTCCAAGTGCGCGTTCTGCGCCATATCTTTCAATGACGGTATGCGTTGAACACGGGGAACCGTTACTAAATTTCCAAAAAGTAAATTAAGTTCATAGGTTTCCAAAACCCCAGACTGCAGGAATATCGTTGACCGCTTTGGATCTATACCGCAGGCTAAGTAATCCAGAACCATTTCTCTAGCGTTGTTCGCTATTTCGTCTATCGCTTCTTTTTCGGGCTTGGTGGTTAGGGTGTGAAGATCGGCGATAATGAAAAAGCACTCATATTCATCTTGCAGGCGAACCCTATTAACGAGTGAACCGACATAATGACCCAGGTGGAGGCGTCCGGTTGGCCGGTCGCCGGTAAGTATGCGTTTCTTGTCCATGATAAATAAGCTTATCATAAAGCGCGGCGGCGTGTCAGCGCGCTTAGACTTATTCTTCTATCTCAAAGGTCCCGGTCGCTAAGCCGAGAAGCGCTGGCATATAGATAGCCGGTCTTACGATAGCTTCCAGAATATACCAGTTAATGGCGTTTACAAGTGGATCTTCCGCTCGTAGCGTTTGCCAGTTCGCCATTGTAGCCCAGCCGTTATCTTCCCATCTGTCATCGGCGTAAATCTCGCTAGTAATAGCGTCATGATAGATGCCGTCTTTTAGCTGGATAAAATGTCGTTGGTTTACGCGTTCCCAAAATCTCTTCTCAATGGTATTATTATTGATATAGTAATAATATGGTGGGTCATTATAGCTAAAATCCGGTTTCTTTTTATATTCCTCATAAATCCCCATTTTTAAAGTAGCTTTTACCCTCTCATCCTCCCAAAGCGTGCCGGTTTCAGGCGCGATCCGAACCGTATGTGTGATAAATTCTATAAAGTTTCCTTCCCTGTCATACCAGATATCCGTGTATGCGAAACTGTTTTGCTTGATCGTTATAGTAAACAGCGGAAGGGCATTAGGCTCCGTGATATTGACGCAACTTAGTGTATTGCCACGGCGCAGGATCGCCAGTTCAAAGGCGCGGTACGGCGGGTAATCCTGGTTTACATACACCCAATCTATGATCTTATCCGCGGCTTGGGTAATTAAATATTCGGAGCTGCTAGTAAATTTTTCGCTTGTATCGGTGTAGATATTAAACGCTATTTTTATTGGAGCCTGAGCAGCGGCCAACCACGGTAGATTGAGCGCGATAAGTAGACGCAGCAAAGGGTTTCTCATTAATTTCTTAGCCTCCCAATTGGCGGGCGCCGCGGCGCCCGCGTTGAATTTTATTTCCTAAATAGGCTTTTAAAAAAACCTACGATACCTCTAACCGCCCTGGTTAGAGGCGGTGTGTTGCTACTGATAGTTATCGCCGGCTTGCTCGCTTGGGCCGCGGGCCTGGGTTCAACTGGCTTAGCTACCGCCGGCTTGGCAGCCGCGGGTTTGGATTCAGCGGGTTTAGCCGCCGCTGGCTTGGCAGCCGCGGGTTTGGATTCAGCGGGTTTAGCCGCCGCTGGCTTGGCAGCCGCGGGTTTAGATTCAGCGGGTTTAGCCGCCGCTGGCTTGGCAGCCGCGGGTTTAGATTCAGCGGGTTTAGCCGCCGCCGCGACGCTCGGCGTCTGGGTATTGGCCGCGCTTTTAGGCGCTGAAACGGAAGCGCCGCCGAGAATTTCTTCCTTTTTATTTTTAATGGAAGCGATTTTTGCGGCTTTTGGGGTTTCCTTTTTATCTGTGGCAGCAGTGTAATCACTGTTTGATGTTAGAAATGTCATATCCGTATTAGTATTGGGGCTTATGGTAATTGTTTTTAAGCCCCCGCTGTTGTTGTACGAATCCATCACCTTATCCATGCCTTCAAGAACGCCAACGCAGCCATTGGTGTTTTGGAATCCTGTAGCATGGACAAAGAAGTCATTAGCCATAAAGCCTTCTAAATCATAGTAAGTCTTTAATGGGAATTCGTTTGGTTTCTTTTCCTTTACTGTGTAAATATTTGTGTCAATATGTATACCAGGGCCGCATGAGGCGACATTGGTTTGAGCGTAATCCAAATAATAGGTACCCGCCGTTATTTGAGTCGGATAATAAGGAAATGGATCACCATCAACGGCGCGCTTTTTGTTTACATAAGCATCCTTTTTCAGCGAGTCGGAGACCTCGGAATTGCGGATAACCGAGGTCGTTATCGGAACGGTATAGCCTTCTATTTCATCAAAGCCGCCAGAAGTGAGCATGGAAAGGTTAAACGTTTTTACTTCCATGACGTTGTTAAAACGATCCACGTTAAAATGAGTGTCACCGCCGTCTATTTCGGCGAGGGCGGCGTCATCCAGAATGCGATAAGACGCCAAGTCGGCGAAAAGCTTAGTCGTGCCGACTTCCGCTTCTCTATCTAAGCCAAAACAGAAGGGAGCTGGGCTGATAAGTAAGGCGAGGAGGAAGATGGGTAGAGGTTTGTTGGAAAAACGCATGGTTTCCTCCTTAGGGGATTTTTTACGATGTCCGCTATAGGCGCGTCTGTTATGCCTCTCCGCGGCGCGGCATAAGGCTTCGCTGCTTTAGCGTGGCACCGGCCGCCCAAAAGAGCGGCTGATCGGCCAAGCCGATCATATCTAGTACGGGGCTGATCCTTTTTGGCGCTTGAGGGTGAAGGCGGATAAGCGTTGTTTTTTTTAAATATTTAACGCTTCGTTATACTTTGAATTTCCTGTTTTAGTGTGACAGTTGTCATAGCGGGGCGACGCGACTCATTCCGTCGTTATTTCCGTTCCGCCTGGTATGCCCAAAAGAGCGAGCATATACAGGGGCGTTCTTACTATGGAACGAAGGATATGATAGTTGATAACACGGACCAGGGTATCCTTTGATTGGAGCCCTCGCCAGTTTTTCATTGTTGTCCAGCCTAATTCCTTCCAGTCCGCTATCGCGCTTTCACCGCTTAGCGACGCGCGATAGCCGTCTTCTTCCAAAGCGGCTTGACAGAGAGAGCTGACGTTTCCCCCCTGGTTTAGGGATATCGTATTGCCGCTTACCGTATATAATTCAGGTGGTGAGGAAAATAAAGGAGCGTCATGTTTGGAAAGCTCTTTATATACGTCATTTTCTAAAACGGCTTGAATTGTCTCGTCTTCCCATAGCAAACCTGAAGTCTCCGCGATAGAAACGCGCCTAACGTAGTAGTCCATTTGGGGAATGAAGCTTGAGTAAACGCGCTTTCTCGCGATAGTGAATGAAGCGGTCTTAATAATTAAGGTATAGTACTCCATGACGCTGTCATCGGAGGAATCTGTCCATGTTAGTATATTCCCGTTACGCCGTATCAGCGCCTCAAAAGAACGATTAGGAGGATACCGCTGGACGGTGTTTATTTTTTCTATCAGGCCGTCCGCCCCAACGTGAATTGTGTATTCAAGAACGCGATAATTTATTCGGCGGCTATTATTGTACAATTCTTCTTTAATTATGACAGGGAGCTGTCCCCAAATGGCCGCGCATCCAAAAACGCCCAGAAGAAGAGGGAAGAGTATCAGATACTTACGCAAAAGAGCCTCCCGTATCGGTTCGGCGCTTAAGTTGATGTTCCTGTCCCGCAAGGCCGACTCAAATCTAGTACGGGGCTAAATCGGCTCGGCGCTTTAATTTTTACCCCGATTAGGCGTGTTTAGGCCGATAATACGAGACGGCTTAAACGAGCGCCTATGAATGCCGATATAATTTTTATGAGAAACAAAAGTATCGCGTTCACGTTCTTGTTTTTAAGCGCCGTGGCCGCCGTTACGGCCCAGGATCTTAGCTTGACTGGTCAGGATCTAAGAATCGAACTGAAAGTGGATGGCGGCTACCACTTGTATATACGAAAAAAGGCGGGACTTAATTCGGTTTTGCTTACGGAGTCTACCCGCGATCCCAGCGGAGCGGCCGATAACTATGCCTACCGCGCCGCTGAATGGAATCCGATCAATGGCGACGAGATACGCTATTTAGACGGCGAGCCTATATCGAAAGACCTGGGCCTATGGTCTTTGATCGATTCCACCCCGGAACCGGACGCCGTTTTTGGGCAGGCTTTTCATATTTGGATACCCTATCTAATTTCGTATGGCTACGAGTATTCTCGCCATGGTGAAACCTATGTCGTGGATGGCACCTACCTCAACGTTCGCTGTTTTGAGCTACCCTTTGGCGATTACCGAGGGGCTTTCCAAGACAATCCCTTTCTTTTAGCGGTGTCGCAAAAGGAATTGGCTGGGCCGCCTGAGGGTAATTTTATGGCGGATACGGTGGAAGCTTTTTCCGATCTGGCGACTGCGGGGAAGGGCGAGATCGTTTTTTCAACCGGGCCGGAAGATCTTGTGCCTAAAATTGAAAAGATTATAGAAAACGCCAAAGGCAAATCGCTGGATCTGGTGCTCGCCTTGGATGCCACGGCGAGTATGAAGGACGATATCGATTCAGTCAGGGAAAAACTGATTCCCATGTTGGAGGAGCTGATTGGAGGCTTTACCTCGTTCCGGATTGGTTTGGTTTTATATAAAGATTATTATGATGATTTTTTAACAAAGACGATAAAATTTACCTCGAATTTTACGGCTTTCCAGAAAAGCCTAAACGCCATTCGGGTATACGGTGGCCGCGATATTCCGGAAGCGGTTCATGAAGCCCTATACGAGGCCGTTACCGCTTTCCCCTGGGGCGCTGAGGAGAGGCTAATCATTTTAATCGGTGACGCGCCGCCTCACCCCAAGCCGCGTGGAAAAATAACTAAGGCTATGGTTGACGAGGCGGCGGAGAAGCGGGACTTGCGGGTAAACGTAATTATATTGCCTCAGTAGACGCGTTATTCCCCTTCCAGCTCGATTTTTGTCAGGATTTTTTCGCTGAGTACCTTGAATTCGGTGGGCAGGAGCGCGGCGTCCTCTCCCTCATAACGCTGGAGCAAGGCCTTAAAGCGCTCGGCCGCTTCCTTGTGGTTTTTTTGCTTATAGCGGATAAAAGCTATCTCATATTCCGCCGCGCATACCGCGGTTAGGTTGCTTGGATGTCGATCTAAAAGCGCCTGGTATAAACGCACACTATTAAGATAGTCTTTTTTTTCAGCGGCGTTCTGTGCCCTCTGTATAAGCTCCGCCGGGCTTAAGTCTTCCGGTATTATTTCCGGCGCCGTCGCGCAGGAAGCCGCGAAAAAAATAGTGAAGATTGCCAGTAGTATGGCGCTTAATGATACACGTGTTGTCATGGTACGTCCCTTGGTTGGGCTCGGTTTTTAGCCGCGCCTCTTCGATATATAGCTCTATCAGCGCTCAAGAGTGTTCTTATTATAGTGGAAAACGGGGGCCAGCGTAAACGTTACAGAAAAGGAGCAAAAAGCCTATCTAATTAGGCGCTTTCAAAAGTCTTCAACTTTTGAAAGCCGACAATAATGGCAAGCGCAGTTTTATTGCTATTATTTGTATTGTATGTAGATAATAATCCTCGCAATAAAACTGTGAGAGGTTCTTGCGAAAGTAATCGACTTTTGCAAGAACCTCTAACCATGATTAAATACGTATAGCTCATCCTTTACCGGAAGCGAGCGCTTAAGATCCCTAATATAATCCTTGCTATCGCCCATTTCCTCATACGCGTCACAATAGTCAAGGCTACGTCGAGCTACGGTGCAGTATTTGTATACCTTTTCCTCGCCAAGACGTTTCCGCCATTTGCCGGCGTCGCAGCGGACTCGCAAATAATAACGATCATCGCCGTCGGGGCTTGCCGGAACCAATTTACAGTGGATGCAATTGGCGCAGTAGATTTTCCCTTCCTTTTTGTTTTCGGTATCGGTCTTTTCCTCTATTTCTGTATCGACCATCAAATTCGCCGCACGATCCACGAGTTACCCCCTTTTTACTATACCCGAAAGCCTATGTAGTCCGACTAAGAAACCTTCGCGCGCTTCCCCTTATTTGTTTAAAGAGAAAGAAACTCTCCAAATGATACAGCGCTTCTAGGAATTCGTCAAATTTCACGACCTGCCTAAACCGGTAAAGTAATGTATAAATATACAAAAAGATGCCCCGTTTTCTTAATTTTTACGCTAGGTTGGTCTTTTCTTATTCAATGATTATCATTAGGAAGCGCGCAATAATGCGTCGAATACTGAATAATTATATTTTTCGTAAAGTTTACCCATAAAATATATGTTTGTAATACCGTTATATATAAATATTAGTGCTTGGAAAGAATAGAAAAGTAAATATTTTTGAAAGGGATAAAAAGATGTGGGAGCTGGGAATTTTCTATTGACAAAATATTATATTTATGCAATTTTAGTACGATCATGTTCTATAGGAGGCCAAGATGCCCCAACTAAACGGTAAAATGATAGAAACAGTAAACGCTTTTTCCTTCGCTCACTTCCCCGCTCGCCCCCTCCGTCTACGTTAAATCATAATCCTGAACGGAACGGTCTTACCGGCCCCTTCCCGTCGCCGCGCTGAGCGGCTATATTTCAACTAATCGTCATAAAACTCGCGTCCCTATGGAGGTCCTAATGATAAACGCTGGTATTATCGGCGCTACTGGCTACGGTGGCGCTGAACTGGTTCGTCTTTTATCGGCTCATCCCCAGGTAAGCCGTTTAGCTTTATCATCCACCAGTTTTGAGGGTGGCTTGATGGAAGCCGTGTATCCCAATTTCGCTAAGAGTTTGTCCGCCGAACTGCTCAAGGCAGAGGAGGTCGTGGAGGCTTCCGATGTGGTATTCGCCGCCTTACCTCATGGCGTCGGAGAAACCTTTGCCGCGCTTTGCGTCGCTAAGGGTGTCCCCTTTATCGATCTTTCCGCGGATTTTCGTTTTGCCGAAGATGAGGAAAGTTTCAAGGCTTGGTACGGTAAGCCTTATGTTCACCCGGACCTGCGTCAAAAATCCGTTTACGGTCTGCCGGAGTTGAATAGAGACAAGCTCGCCTCAGCCTTGAACAACGGAAACTTGCTTGTCGCCAATCCCGGCTGTTATCCGACCGCCGCCGTGCTGGCGGCCTATCCGGCGTTAAAACTGGGTTGGCTGGCTAAAGGCGCCACCCTTATCGCTGACGCCGTTTCCGGCGTAACCGGTGCCGGCCGGACCCCAAATCAGACGACTCATTTTCCGGATTGCGCCGAATCGATCGCCGCCTATAAGGTAGGCGCGCATCGGCATTCGCCAGAAATAGCGCGGGTTCTCTCTCTTATGGCGGGAGAACCGGTGCCGCTTGTCTTTACACCGCACTTGGCGCCCTATAATCGGGGCATACTATGTACGGTCTATCTTCCATTGTCTGAAAACATTGGGAAAAGATCCGCGCTGCCAGCCCAGCGGCCCCCGACTAGAGAAATGGAAGCCTCCGCCGCGGCTTTGCGCGACGAATACGCCGCTTTTTATAAGGCTGAGCCCTTTGTTCGGGTTCTGCCATATGGTTCCTCGGCGACTACCCGCAATGTTCGCTTATCAAATTATTGTGATCTTTCCGTTCATATCGATCAAAGCGGCACGTTCCTGATTGTGGCGAGCGCTATCGATAATATGGTAAAGGGAGCGGCCGGCCAAGCTGTCCAGAATATGAATATTTTATTCGATTTTCCTGAGACCGCGGGTATAGACGCTCTTCCGGCGGCATTTTGAGTCGGACTAAGGAGCCAGGAATGAAGAAGCTAAGCGGTGGCGTCTGCGCGCCGAAGGGTTTTTCGGCTAACGGTTTGTGGTGCGGTATAAGGAAAAAAGCCGATAAGAGGGACCTAGCCCTTATCGTATCGGAGTGCGACGCCTCGGCGGCTGGCGTATGTACGCTTAATCTGGTTAAAGCGGCCAGCGTGCTAGTGACGAAGGCCCACCTTGAAGGCGGAAAGGCGAGGGCGATTGTTTGCAATTCAGGCAACGCCAACGCCTGTACCGGAGAGGAAGGCCTTGATGCCGCCCGGCGTATGGCGGAGGCGGCCGCCGGCAAAATAGGCTGCGCCTCTGAATTGGTGCTTGTCGGTTCTACTGGCGTTATCGGCGTTCCCCTGGCGGTGGAAAAGATTGAGGCTGCCATGGACGCGTTGTTTTCTGGTTTGGACGCCACGGCTGCCGGTCATGAGGCGGCGTTGGAAGCGATTATGACCACCGATACCAGGAAAAAGGAAGCCGCGGTAGAAGTGGTTTTGGGAGGGAAAACGATCAGGATCGGCGCGATGGCTAAGGGTTCCGGCATGATCCATCCTAATATGGGAACCATGCTTTGCTGGATTACGAGCGACGCGGCTATCATTCCGCCGCTTTTGGAAAAAGCGCTCCGCTCCGCCGTTAAGCGTTCATTCAACCGGGTAACGGTGGATGGGGATACCAGCACCAACGATTGCGTCGCGGTTCTCGCCAATGGTCTAGCCGAAAACGAGCTGATAGCGTCTGAATGCGCTGATTACGCCGTTTTCGCCGAAGCGCTGGAAGCTGTCTGCAAGTCTTTGGCCGTGGAACTCGCCAGGGACGGCGAGGGCGCTACCAAGCTTGTGCGCTGCTCGGTTTCCGGCGCCGACGACGAAGCCTCGGCGGAAACCTTAGCCAAAGCGGTCGTCTCCTCAAGTTTGGTCAAGGCCGCCTGTTTCGGCGCCGACGCCAACTGGGGACGTGTGCTGTGCGCCCTTGGCTATGCCGGCGTTGCCTTTGATCCAGCGAGCGTCGCCGTACGCTTCGCGTCCAAGGCTGGGGAACTGGACGTTTGTCGAGGCGGGCAGGCTGTTCCCTTTTCTGAGGAAAAGGCGAAGAAAATATTATTGGAGAATGAAATATCGATATTGGTAGATATGAGGAGCGGCAAGAGCGGCTACGCGATGGCCTGGGGCTGCGACCTTAGCTACGACTATGTGAGAATCAACGGTGATTACCGCTCATAGCGGGCGGCTGGCGCCATAAAAGCCGCCGAGAGCGGTTAAACACAAGGGAGCCTTAAACGCTTTAGTTTTTCGGGCTTCACAAAAAAAGGAGCGGCTTCATGGGTGCGTCAAAGGTAACAAATCCCGTTCGTGCTGAAATCCTAGTCCAGGCTCTGCCCTATATCCAAGAATTTATGGGGAAGACCATTGTTGTCAAATACGGCGGCAACGCCATGATCAACGCGGAGCTCAAGGCCGCCGTTATTCAAGATCTGGTGTTGATGTCTTGCGTCGGTATTAGGACTGTCCTGGTTCACGGCGGCGGACCGGAGATAGAGTCGCTCCTTAAGAAAACCGGCAAGGAAAGCCGTTTTGTCAAAGGCCTGCGCTATACCGATGAGGAAACCATGGAAGCGGTGCAGATGGTTCTTTGCGGCAAGGTGAATAAAGATATAGTGGCTCTTATCCAGAGGGCTGGCGGCCGGGCCATCGGTCTCTGTGGCCTTGATGGCGGCTTGCTGCGCGCGCGACGCCTACGGCTTGGCGGCGAGGATCTGGGTTTGGTCGGTGATATAGTCAAGGTCGAAAGCGCGCCGCTTCTGGACGTGCTGGCCAAGAACTATGTGCCGGTCGTCTCCACCGTTGCCCTTGGGGTGGAGGACGCCTCCGGCGAAGCCTTAAACGTCAACGCCGATACGGCCGCGGCCGCTCTGGCGGCTGCCCTGGGAGCCGAGAAGCTGGTATTGATGACCGATGTTGTCGGCATCCTGCGCGACATCCATAATATGGATTCGCTTATCAAACAAGCTAGCTTGGCCGATTTAGACTGTCTTGTCGCGGAAGGCGTGGTGAGTAAGGGTATGATCCCCAAGGTGGAATGCTGCCGGACAGCGCTGTCCGGCGGCGTCCGCAAGGCCCACATTATTGATGGCCGGGTTCCTCATTCTCTTTTGGTGGAATTATTTACTGATGAGGGTGTTGGCACGATGATTGCGTGATCGCGCGGCGCGGTCAACCCGGCCCGACGCTTCGCGCGGAAATCCGTCCATGGCTTTCCGCGCTGCCCAAAGTCCGGCTCCGCCATCCTGGCTCCGCACGGACTTCGAGGCCGCGCCGGGTCGGAACGCCCGCGCCGGGCGATATTGACGAAATAAGTGGAGGATTGCGATGAACGACTATTTTATGAATACCTATCACAGGCTTCCGGTGGTATTCGCTGGGGGCGAAGGCGCTCGGCTAAGGGATATAGACGGGAAATGGTAC
>CAZJJK010000028.1:18820-22424 GCA_964546285.1 uncultured Treponema sp.
GGTATTCGCTGGGGGCGAAGGCGCTCGGCTAAGGGATATAGACGGGAAATGGTACCTGGATTTTTCCGCGGGTATCGCCGTAAATTGTCTGGGACATAATCACCCAGCCCTGGTGGCCGCTATAGCCAACCAAGCCGCCAAACTGATCCATACATCGAATTATTACCTGTCTGATCAGGCTCTGGCCTTTGCCCAGGAACTGGTGGCCGCCTGCGCGCCGGTCGGTATGAAAACCGTCTTTTTAGGTAATTCCGGCGCTGAGGCTAATGAGGCCGCGGTAAAGATTGCCCGCAAATACTCGCTGAAAAAGTATGGCCCCGGTCGGCATCGAATTATTACCCTTAAAGGAAGTTTTCATGGAAGGACCATAACCACCCTGGCGGCGACCGGACAGGATCGCTTCCATACGAATTTTGGCCCCTTTACGGAAGGCTTCCTGTACCTTGACTCTGGTGATCTTGGAGCCTTGGACCGCGCCCTGGATGGAACGGTCTGCGGCCTCCTTTTGGAACCAGTCCAGGGAGAGAGCGGTATTCGGCCTCAGGACCCCGCCTTTGTTAAGGCGGCCGCCGCCCTCTGCGCCGAACGGGACGCGCTTTTATTATTCGATGAAATCCAGTCCGGCGTCGGGAGAACCGGGAGCTTCCTGGCCTGTGAAAAATACGGCCTTAAGCCGGATGTCGTGACCCTCGCCAAGGGACTGGCCGGCGGGGTTCCGGTAGGCGCCATCTTGGCGGGAGAGAGGACAGCGGAAGTTTTAGGCGTTGGCGATCATGGCAGCACCTTTGGCGGTAACCCGCTGGCCGCCGCCGCCGGCCGCGTCGTCCTAGCCATCGTCAATCAAAGCGGCTTTCTAGCGGAAATCGCGCGTAAGGGTGAATTTATCCGGAACAGCGTCGCGGCCTGGCGGCACCCCCTGGTAAAGCAAATTCGAGGGGAAGGCCTAATGATCGGCATCGATATCGATATAGACGCCTGGCCTGTTTTAGAAGCCGCCCTGGCCAAGGGCTTGCTGCTTCTGTCCGCCGGGCCGAAAACCCTGCGTATGCTGCCGCCTTATATTATTAGCGATGAGGAAATCGCCGAGGGTCTCGGCCTCCTCAAGCACGTTCTGGACGGCGTAAAGGAATAAGCCCTAGAACCAGCGCCGCGCTCAGCGGCGATAAGGAAATAAGAAGCGAGAGAAGGAGCGTTCGTATGAGGAAGAAAATCGTTTTAGCCTACTCAGGCGGCTTGGATACCACCGTGATTATTCCCTGGCTCAAAGAAAACTATGACGCCGATATCGTCGCCGTTTGCGTGGACGTGGGCCAGGAAGCGGATTGGGAAACCATAAAAGCGCGGGCCCTGTCTACCGGCGCCGTTTCCTGCCATGTCGCGGATGTTAAAAAAGAATATGTGGAGGACTATGTCTGGCCCGCCTTAAAAGCCGGCGCCGTCTATGAGGACAAATACCTCCTGGGCACCTCCACCGCTCGGCCTCTTATCGGCAAGGTACTGGTGGATTACGCCCGCAAGGAAGGAGCCTACGCCATCGCGCACGGCGCCACCGGTAAGGGCAATGACCAAGTTCGCTTTGACCTGGCCATTATGGCCTTCGCGCCAGATCTTGAAATCATCGCCCCCTGGCGAACCTGGAATATTCAAAGCCGAGAGGAAGAGATAGCCTATCTGGAAAAACGCGGCATTCCCGTGCCCATGAAAAAATCAGACTCCTACAGCCGCGACGACAATCTCTGGCATATCAGTCACGAAGGGCTGGAGCTGGAGGACCCGGCTAACGAACCCTCGCTCAGCGGCATGCTGAAGATGACGGTTCCGCCGGAGAAGGCGCCGGATAAGGCGGAATATGTGGAACTGGATTTTGAAAAAGGCGTACCGGTGGCTATCAATGGTAAAAAGATGGATGGCGTATCTCTCATTTACGCCCTCAACAAGCTTGGCGGCGCTCACGGCGTCGGCATCGTTGACCTGGTGGAAAACCGCGTTGTCGGCATGAAAAGCCGCGGCGTCTACGAAACCCCCGGCGGCGCTATTCTCTACTTCGCCCACGCGGAGCTGGAGCACCTCTGCCTGGACCGCCAGACCTACAGCTTCAAGCAAAGCGTCAGCCAAAAGTTGGCTGAGCTGATCTATGGCGGTCTCTGGTTTACCCCTTTGCGCGAAGCCCTCTGCGCCTTTGTGGACTCTACCCAAACCGTGGTAAGCGGCAGGGTCCGCCTCAAACTCTATAAGGGCTCTATCAGCGCCGCCGGCGCGAGCTCGCCCTACAGCATGTACAACACCGATATCGCCAGCTTCACCACCGGCGAACTCTACAACCACGCTGACGCCAAGGGCTTCATCAAGTTGTACGGCCTTCCGGTGTTGGTCCGTGCCCTGCGGGACCAAAAGAAAAAATAAGCGAAGACGGGGGGAAGAGAAGGGCGCCTTCTCTCCCCGCCCGCGCCCCCTCTCTCATCCCACGAAAGCGAGTAAAAGAGGAAATACTCCTCCATCGGTCTTACTAGCTGTTGCCAATTCTGTTGCGGTCCGGAACCGCTCATTTTCATAAAAGCTTTCAAAGGTCTTCAACTTTTGAAAGCCGACAATAATGGCAAGCGCAGTTTTATTATTTGTATTGTATGTAGATAATAAGCCTCGCAATAAAATTGTGAGAGGTTCTTGCGAAAATAAGCGACTTTTGCAAGAACCTCAAAGAGTTGAATATAGGCGCGCGCCATCGTATAAGAGGCTCTCCGTTCTTTGGCTGATGTCGCGTCACCCGCGCTTCAAAACGCCGCTTAGGGCATGAGCCGGCGCCAATAGTTTGAATCATAGCCGTCGAATGAAACGCGGTAGAGGAATTGAGTCTGAAAGGCGTAGTCCTTGGCGATGAAAGCTGGGTCGTCATCGACATCGCCGATGGGGAAAACGCCAAAACCGAAGCCGAAGCTCAGACCATAGAACGTGATAAGGTTGATGGCGGCGGTCGCGAAAAATCCGTTGCCCATGAGCGGCCGGAGTTCGTCCGGCAAGAGGAAGTGGCTTTCCAATCCCGTGTCAACCTCAAGCGTTCCCCCTTGCCAGCGGTATTCCCCCGCCAGTCCTATTTTGGCCGTATTCGGTCCGGTTCCGGTGTAGAGGTCGAAAAGGACGCGGGGACGGAAAATCAAGGCGCCGTCGCGCGAACGCCAGGCGGACCAATCGGCCTGGGCCGCGATATGCGCGTCCATCCCGTATCTTCGATATGGCAAATATAGGCTCGGATATCGGCCGCGGCCGATATCCCCCTCGTAAAAACACGCTTGGTCTATCCATAGATTCACGATATCGCGATTACAGCGTCCATTAGCTACATAGCGATGAAACGCGGGCTGAGAAAGGTCTTTACACGGTTCCTACTCAGCTCATAAGTAATCGTTATCCCCGCAATGAGCCAAAATTCTAAGGCCGCGATGGATAAAGCGCCCTCCCCCTAATCATCCTGCCCGAAGACCTCCAGCTTAGATTCCACAAGTCCGGGCTTGTTGTCGCCGTGCTTGACGAAGCTCATGGTTAGGAAGGCGAACGCCACGAAAATAGCGGCGTAGGGGAAGAGGGTGGTCATGCCGATCTGGTCCAT
>CAZJJK010000028.1:22524-26691 GCA_964546285.1 uncultured Treponema sp.
ATGGCCGCGATGTTGGCCATGAGCAGGGTGGTGTTGTAGTTAAGGTTGAGCACGTTCGGCGCGTAGACGGAGTACTTGCTCGTGACCGCGTTGTAGCCCATAAACCAGAACACCACGGAGGAGAGGATGAGCAACAGGGAGGCGAACTCGGAGTGGGACAGCTTGTGTTTGCCGTCCACCAGGGCCTTTTCGTCGTCCGCGATACCGTACCTCTTACTGTCCTCCTGCATTTCGGCGGCGAAACGAGGCTCCTTCACCTTCCAAAGGAAAATGACCAGGGCAAGCAGCATGATGCCGGCGATGGTTAAAAAGAAGCCGGTGTAGCTCATGAAAGCGTTCCTGGCGGAGCTGGT
Source organism: uncultured Treponema sp. (assembly GCA_964546285.1). Classification (GTDB taxonomy): domain Bacteria; phylum Spirochaetota; class Spirochaetia; order Treponematales; family Breznakiellaceae; genus CAZJJK01. Next base: position 22,878 of record CAZJJK010000028.1, read on the forward strand.
GGCGAACACGATGCCTAAAATGAGGACGATGATGCCGCCCGCCGTCCCCATAAGATTGATCACCGCATTGGCCTTGGACCGCAAAGGCTTCATCGTTACGTCGGGCATAAGGGCGACCGCCGGCGAGCGGAAGGTGGCCATGGCCACGAGGGCGATGAAGAGGACAAGAATGAAGAAGACGAGCTGGCGCGGCTGGCTCCGCGTCACATCCCAGGCATAGGCTTGTCGGGCCGGTACCACGTAGCTCGTGTAAAGGTTTATTTCTTTCCCGGTTTCTTCAAAGACGCCGACGCTTTCCGGGTTAAGGGACATGAATTCGGCCTTTGTGAACAACGCGGCCAGCTCGTACTCGTCGCCGTCGGGTGTCTTGAGCTCGCGTGAATAGTCCGCGTCGTAGAGGACCCCAAGGGCCTTTGGACTTGTCACCTCGGTGATCTCGGCGATGGCGGTCTTCTGGGCGTTGTCCACAAAACTGAGGCTTATAAAGGCCACAACCGCGACCAGGGTTCCCACGATGATGAAAGGTGTGCGTTTACCGCGCTTGCTCGCGCATTTATCGGAGATCGCGCCGAAAAGAGGCAGCAAGAATAAGGCCAGGATATTGTCCAAGGCCATGACTATGCCGGATAAAGCCTGCGGCAGTCCGAATTTATCGGTCAGGATCTTAGGAATGATAGTATCGTACGCCTGCCAAAAGGTGGAGATAAGAAAAAAGGCGAAGCCGACGAAAATGACGCGCTTATAATTCAATTTCATGTGAATTCTCCTGCCGTTCGGGATCGGTGGCGCGCGGGGCGCCGTGGCCTACCAGATGGTACTATCAATCGCGCGAGCTGTCATCTGAATTCGCGCCGAGGCGGGGGGAAGAGAAGGCGCCCCTTCTCTCCCCGCCCGCGCCCCCTCTCTTATCCCTTCCCAGAGGCTAAGAGGGAAGGGGCCTTTTTGTCAAAAAAGTGGTAATCCGTAACGGAAATGACGCGAAAGAGCGAATTTTTTTAAAAATTGCGCGGCGCCTATCTTGCATACTCGCTAGGCGGCTCGGTATCTTTGACCAAGCTTATAGCCGCGGAGCGTAATCGCGGCGGCGCGCGCGGGGAGCCGGCGCGTTAGTGAAGCAAAGGGGAAAACCGATGGGCGCTTCCGCCTCCAAAACCTTTATCCGAACCGGCGCCTTGGCGCCCACGCTCGCTAAACTGTCTCTACCCATTCTAGCCGGGCAGTTGTTCAGCCTGCTCTATAATTTGGTGGACACTTACTTTATCGCCCGGATCGATACCGCCAATCCCTGGCTGGTCGGCGCCACGGGTCTTGTCTGGCCGGTGTATTTCATCTTCATGGCCACCGGTTTCGGCATCACCGGCGGCGTCGCCTCTTTGGTGGCCCGGGCTATTGGCGCCAATAAGGAAAGCGAGCTGGATCGCACCGCCGAAAGCGGCTTGTTTTTGGCGCTTCTTATCGGCGCGGCAAGCCTGATCCTGATCTATCCGATCGCCGCGCCCCTGCTAAAACTGTTTGGCGGCCAGAATGAGCTGCTGGAATACGGTTTGAAGTACCTCTATTGGCTTCTGCCCACCGTGCCCTTTATGATGATGAGCGCCGTTTTTACCGGCATCCTGCAGGGAGAGGGTCGGACCAAACACATGATGGCGGCCATGATGATCGGCACCATTATCAATATCGTTCTTGATCCAGTCCTGATTTTCACCGCGCGTATGGGCATAGCCGGCGCCGGCTTGGCCACCGCCATCGGTAACGCGGCCGGCTTCCTCTACCTGCTGATCGTTTTCTTGCGAACTAAGTCCACCGTGACCATCCATTGGAAGGCTCGGAATATCTCCCCGCCGGTCGTCATCGAGATTATTCGGGTCGGACTGCCCCAAAGCCTGTCCAATTTTTTGGCTTCTATCAGTTTTATCTTCTACAACCGCATTATGATAGATATCAATCCCCTGATCCTGACCGCTTTCACCCTCTATTCGCGGCTGGAACAGGTGGCGCTTATACCAATTTGGTCGTTAGGGGGGGCTCTCTCGGCCGTAGCCGGACAAGCCGCCGGCGCGGGCGGTTTTACGCGTATGAAAAAATCCAGCGCCACGGCTAGCTGGATGGGCTTAAGCGTTAGCGGAACTCTATTCGTCCTCTTTGTCCTTTCCAGCGGCCGTCTCTTCGCTCTGTTTCAGAGCGACCCGGCCGTTTTGGATTTGACCAGCCGTATCGTCATCTGGATGGCGGCCACCTCTTTTTTATCCATCCCCATGTTCATGATCGGTACGGTGATGTCCGTCGCCGGCTTTGCCAGCCGCAGCTTCTCCTTGACCGCTATCCGCATCTATCTTTTGAATGTTCCCGCCTGCGCTATCGGCGCGTACCTCATCGGCAAGAATATAGATTCCGCGATGGTCGCTATTTTTATATCCGGCATCGTCGCCCTTGTCATGTTCCTCTTCGCCGGCAAACATTTCTTTTCCGGTCTGGAAGCTGGGCGTTTAAGGGTAAAGCAACTCGCTTAGGAATGCGGGCGGACGAGCGTGGCGGCGGTGGGATAATTCGACCTAAGCTTCATCTGGCTCAATGACCGTCAAATGTAAAAATTTGGCTCTGAAATGTAAAAAAAAGGTAAAGAGGCTCAAGTCAAAAACGTAATCGCATTGTATAATACAGATAGAAAAAATGAGTTGAATCCTGTCCTATCCGTCGTCATTGGGCGCGGAGTAAAAAAGTAGCCTTTCATCATTAGTCTCGATTTTTTAACTCTGGTTTTCGTCAGGGCTGGGTTTTTATGCCCACAACATAGGGAGCGGCAACATGGGTGTGAAGAGCGGAAGAAGAGCGGGTTTTTTAATAGCTATTTTCGCGAGCGCTAGCTTATTAGGCTGCCCCAGTCCTACCGGTCCTAGTGACCCGTCTCCAGCCGCACCGGACGCTTTTAAAGTGGCCGTGGCGGCTTTGACGTTGACTAGTCAAAGTGACGACCTCGCGGCGGGGATAAGCGGCGCGCTGGAGCTTCCCAGCGTGCTGGATGGTTTCAGCGACGCGCATATATCGTGGTCTTCGGAGCCCAACGGCTACATCGATACCGACACGGGCCAAGTGACCAGGCCCGCTTCCGGTTTGGCTGATGTGACGGTGAATCTGACCGCCACTGTCTCCTTGGATGGGCGAAGCGAGACCAAAAGTTTCGTCGTGACCGTATTGGCGTTGCCGCCGGTCCTAACAGTGTTCGCTTTCGCGGATCCGGCCGTAAACGCGACGATCGATGAAGCCGAACGGACGGTAACGGCGATCGTTCCCGACGGAACGGATCTCACGCGGCTCGTTGCCGTCTTCACCGTTTCCGGCGCGGAAACGGCGGTGAAGGTTGGCGAGAGCGTCCAGGAGTCCGGCGCGACACCGAACGACTTTACGAACGCGGTAGAGTACACGCTCGTTGCCAACGATAGAGCTGAATCGTTCTTCGTTACGGTATCGATCAGCGACTCCGATTATCGGTATGCCCTCTTGGGCGACGGTACGGTAGGCCTTACCGGGTTGTCCAAACTATGGGAAGAGACCGTTCCACGGAAGACGGAGCTCCAAATTCCGGCAGCTATTGACGGATACGCGGTATCGGCTATCGCCGTTGGCGCCTTCAGCGATCAAACTGACCTGATAAGCGTTTCCCTGCCTTCATCGATTTTGACCATCGGCGATTCTGCCTTCAGCGCTTGTTCGGGACTGGCGAGCGTTTCGCTACCCTCAACGCTACAAACCATCGGCGCGTCGGCTTTCAGCGGCTGTTCGGGCTTGACGAGCCTTGTCCTGCCTTCATCGATTT
>CAZJJK010000028.1:26791-29797 GCA_964546285.1 uncultured Treponema sp.
CTGGCGATTCTGGCCGGCTGCGAGCAAGTGACCGCGAACTTAGCCGACATGGAGAAAACGACGGAAACGGGGAGCGTTTTAGTCACCGTTCCCGCGGTCGCCGCGTGGCTCAAGGACCTTGAAGGCGGGAGTTCGAGCCGCGCCTTGGCCTATGCTTCCTCCATCGCGATGGAGATACGGGACGGGACGGAACTAGTCGCTTCAGTAAGCGGCGCCATAGCGGCGTTGAACGCCGCCACGACTCTGGAAGCCCCCACGGTTCCTGTGGGCGACGGCTATTCCATCACTGTCTCTATCTACAACGACGCCGTATCGACGACGGAGCCGCGCTTACGCGGCTCGGCTAGCGGTATAGCGGTAGAATACGGCAAGGAAACGAGGGCTAAAATCGTCTGCCTGCCCGTGAACGCGGCTCGGCTCATTCTGGATGAAAGCGCCGTTCATGACCTAGCGCCGACCGGTGAGGCCTGGTACACGCTGGAGCTTGTTGAGGGTACGACGTATTACTTTCTGTATGACAATCTGAATTTCCGCCTCGGTTTGTTTGATGAAAACGGCTCTTTCATCAGCTCCAGCTACACGGAAGCGACGGTTTCGTCCTACATAACCGAATATACGGCGACCTACACCGGCACGCTTATCATCGCCGTGGCGGGGAAGGACAATACCGCGACCGAACGCGGGTGCCTGACCGCGACCAGCGATCCGGCGAGGAAAGCGGCGACGGACTTGAGCGATTTTTTGGTGTTTGAGGGCATCGGCGTACTCACTACGGGCGCTGGAGGAAACGCGATCACCGTGACCGTCCCCCAGAGCCAGGTTCTAGGCAGCGCCGCCGCCAGTTTCCGCTCCAATGGCAGGCTCGTGACGGTCAACGGAATTGAGCAGGAAAGCGGCGTCACGGCGAACGACTTCAGCGCGGCCGTTAGCTATACCGTGACCGCCTACGACGGTACGATCGCGGAATACACGGTGGCCATCGTCAAAAGCACGTCGATCTACACCTATACCCTATTAAAGGGCGAGGCGGCGATTACCCATTATTCGGGTACGGATACCGCCCTGACCATCCCGGCGACCGTGGACGGTTATCCGGTGACGGCGATCGCGAACGGCGCCTTCTCGATGAAATCAGCCTTGACGAGCGTCGTTATCCCGGAGGGCGTGATCAGCATCGGCGTAGAAGCGTTTTATAGCTGTACTGGCCTTACGAGCCTCAGCTTCCCGTCAACGCTTCTGACTATCGGCGACTTGGCATTCTATAATTGCGCCGGCGTAACGAGCCTAAGCCTTGGGGACAGCATTACGACGATAGGCTCTTCCGCGTTCAGGAACTGCAAGCTTTTAACCAGCGTCGAGCTCCCCGATAGTCTGACCAGCCTGGGCGCGTACGCTTTCGCCGATTGCCTCGGTCTCTTGAGCGTCAGCCTTTCCGGAACGTCCGCGGCCATCGGCGACTGGGCGTTCATGAATTGCTCCGCCATGACGAGCCTGACCATCGCGGAGGGGATCGCGGCCATCGGCGGGGGTGCGTTCCTCCGCTGTTCCGGCGTAACGAGCTTGGACCTGCCCGACAGCGTTGTTGCCATAGGCAACTCGGCGTTCAGCCAGTGCACCAGCCTCCAGAGCGTCAGCTTGGGAAGCGGTGTCGCGAGCCTCGGCGACTACGCGTTCGAGGAATGCGTCAACCTGATGACCATAGCGATCCCGCCGAATACCCCGATCGCGGCCATCGGCAATAGAGCTTTCTATCATTGCGCGAAACTTGAGAGCATTGAGCTTCCGGATAGCGTCGGAAGCATCGGCGACTTTGCCTTTTACTCGTGCTCCGGCCTACGGAGCGTCAACGTCCCCGCCGGCGTCAAGAGTATCGGCCAATACGCGTTCAATAAATGTACCAGCCTAGCGAGCCTCAGTCTGGCGGAAGGGCTGGAAAGCATCGGGCAATACGCGTTCTATCAAAGCGGCCCGATAGAAAGCGTCGTCATTCCCGGCAGCGTCACCAGCATCGGCGACGTCGCCTTTTACGGATCCAGTATGAAAAGCCTTAGTTTCGCGGGTCCCGGCGCGAGTTTGAGCCAAGGCATTAGCGTATTCACCAACTGCGTTAACCTGGAAAGTGTTGAGGTGGCCGCCGACCGCGTCATCCAAAGCTGGTCTCCCTACGCCTTCTCAGGCTGCGTCAAGCTGGCGAGCGTCACCTTGGCCGACGGCCTTACGAGCATCGGGGAACAAGCTTTCTACAACTGTTCGCTATTGGCGGAAATCGATTTGCCGGACAGCGTCGTCAGCATCGGCGATCAGGCTTTCACTAATTGCGGAATGTTGGCGAGCGTCAAGCTGCCGTCCGGCCTGACGGCGATCGGCTCCAATGTCTTTTACTATTGCGGTCTAACCGCCGTGGCAATACCGGACAGCGTCACGAGCATTGGTCCCAGCGCGTTCTACGGCTGCCGTCAGCTCGCCAGCGTCAGTTTCGGCTCAGGCTTGGAGGCTATCGGCGCGAACGCGTTTTATCAATGCGATGTCTTGACAGAGTTAGAGCTTCCCGAAGGACTAACGACCATCGGCGAAAAGGCCTTCTTCGCTTGCCTCGGCCTGAAAAAACTGGTCATTCCCTCCACCGTCACCAGTCTGGGGACTTCGGCCTTCCTGTATTGCTACAAGATAGAAACAGCTTCCGTTCGGGCGCTTGAGCCGCCGACCGCCGCCGTTGACGCCGTGAATTTCGGCGGCACGGTATATACGAAGCAATTGAAGAAGCTCTATGTGCCTAAGGCCAGCGTCGACCTCTATAAGACGGCTGCCGGATGGTCGGCTCATAGCGCCTTGATAGTAGAACCCAGCGGCGACCTCGCCATCGTCATAGACTAAGGCGGAAGGAATGAAACTGATGAAAACCCGATCGGCTTTTATACTCTCCATTACTCTTGTCCTGGCCGTTCTCGCGTCCTGCCGGACGCCGCTTAACGACGATTTCGCCGTGGGAGGAGGAACGCTGTCCCT
>CAZJJK010000029.1:0-29555 GCA_964546285.1 uncultured Treponema sp.
AATACAAATAATAGCAATAAAACTGCGCTTGCCATTATTGTCGGCTTTCAAAAGTGGAAAACTTTTGAAAGCGCCTCATCTGTCCATAAGTATTGAAGGCAGGATTTTTAGCTATTTTTTATTCCTCCGTTATCGCTAGCGTAGATTTACACCATGCGCTTCTTTCTTAGGCGAGACAGTCTAGCGTGAGTTGAGTAATATGGTTTTACCTAATACCTTATATATTTATTATTTAACTAACACGACAGAAAAAGCAAAAAGCCAACTACGCTCATAAGCGCCTTTCCGTATGAACTTATTCCCATAATGATAAAAAAATAAGGGATAGGCAAAAGCTAGCTTACCGGCTAACGAGAGGTTCCGCCAGGGGAATTCCGGCCTTCCCTTCTGGCGATGTGATCGGCCGGTATTATCCATGATGAAAACGTCGCCGTCCGGCGGTATCGTCAATTTCCTTAGTTTCCTCGAGCATATAGGCTTTTTTATAGGCCTCTAAACGTTTTGTCCTCAATTTATCCAAAACCTTACGCTTTTGAGCGGCTTCTCTATACGTTTCACGGGCGGCGGCGACCAGTAATTCCGCCTTGGCGCTTTCAAGCAGCAGCTTATCTTTTAATCGATCCAAACGAAGCAAGTATAGCTCACTGACACGCATGTCGGCGCCGCTTTTACCCGCCGCGAATCGTTCGGAGGCCGCGGCTGAGCGCTCCTCCGCTAAGCTTTTTATTTGGTTTTCCAGCGCCGCCAGCTCGCCATTGGCCCGCGCCAGCTTCAGTTCGCTTTCTTTCTCCTCAAAACTTCGCAACTCCAAGAGTTTTTCCAAATCATAGCTAAAGCGCTTCATACATGATAACCCGAATATTCCTCAAGCGGTATTTCCATATCGGCGGCGGCGCTCAAGGCCGTCATAGTCTCCGTCAATCCAGCCTTTTCCTCTATGTCTTGGACTAAAAAACTTTCCAACACGGGCCTTTTAGCGATAGCCTCATCTATAGCCGGATTCGTGCCGCTTTTATACGCGCCTACATCGATCAGGTCTTCGGCTTCCGCGTAAACCGCCATAAGCTTCCGCAAATAAGCGGCGGCCTTACGGGTAACGGGCCCAGAAACGGCTGGCGCTAAACGGGAAATACTTGAGAGAATGTCGATAGCCGGATAATGGCTGCGCTGGGCGAGTCTCCTTTGCAAGACGATATGACCGTCAAGAATACCCCGCACCGCGTCCGAGATAGGTTCGTCCATATCGTCGCCATCCACCAATATCGTATAAAAACCGGTAATCGTGCCCCTTTCCGATGTACCGCAGCGCTCTAGGAGCTTCGGCAGCGAATCGAAAACGGAGGGGGTGTATCCTCGGGTGGCTGGCGGCTCGCCCACCGCTAAACCTATCTCACGTTGGGCTCTGGCGAATCGGGTTACAGAATCGAAGAGGAGCATCACATCCTTACCGCGGTCACGGAAATATTCGGCGACGGCGGTGGCCACATAGGCGCCGCGCAGACGGTTGAGCGGAGGCGCGCTGGATGGGGACACGATAAGCACCGATCGTTTCAGCCCTTCCTCGCCTAAATCGTTTTCAATAAAATCGCGGACTTCGCGGCCGCGCTCCCCAATAAGGGCGATCACATTGACATCGGCGCTGGTATTGCGGGCTATCATGCCGAGCAGAGTGGATTTGCCTATGCCGGACCCCGCGAATATGCCTAAGCGTTGCCCCTTTCCCACCGGCAGCAGGCCATCAATGGCGCGGACGCCGGTAACAACCCGTTCCTTTATTCGCCGACGAGTAAGCGGATCCGGCGCCTGAGCGACCGCGGGATAGCGTATAGCCGCTTCAATTTCCCCTAAACCGTCAGCCGGCCGCCCCAACGCGTCTAGAGTCCGTCCCAAAAGCTTATCCGACATCGGCACCGTTAAAAGGCCGCCCCCAGCCACGACCCGCGCGCCTATCTCTAGTCCGGCTGTCTCATCAAAGACCATAAGTTGCACAAATTCACCGCGCAAGCCTACTACCTCAGCCAGACATTCCTTGCCCGCCTTTGGAAGTTCTATCCGGCATATTTCGCCAACGCTGGCCTGAGGGCCCCGGCTTTCTATCAAAAGCCCTTGGACCTTTACGATCGTTCCGGAACATTTAATGGGATCTATAGCCTCAGCGGCCATAAAGTATTTATCTAGTAGGCTTTCCATCAGGCTTCATCGGGGGCGGCCGCCTCTGGTCTTGGCTTGGAAACGATCGGCGACAACTCCATAATCTTCTGTTCCAGTTCCGCCAACTGACTAGCTATGCGGGCGTCTATTTCGCCATATTCCGTCTCGATAATACAACCGCCGCGGTCCACGGTAGAATCCTCCTGAACCGTCACCTCTTTTACGCCCTCAATTATCCGGATAAAATCCTTTACATGTTCGGTAGTAAGCTTAAGGTCATCCAAATTTACGCGTATAATCACATTTCCGCGGCCCTTCACCTTGCGAAGCGCTTGGATGACATTAGAAATAACGATAGAGCGCTGATTCTCTGAAATGACCTTAACCACTTTACGCGCGATAAGCAAAACCAAGTCAACAAGCTGCCGCTCGGTTTCCACCAGGATTTCCGTCCGCTTAGCTTGAGCCCGCTCCAAAACGACATGCAACCGTTCCACTAGGCGTTCGGCTTCCGCTCGGCCTTCCGCGAAACCTTCCTCGCGGCCGGTGTCGTAGCCTCGCTTTTCATTGGCCTTCCGTTCGGTCTCAGCGCCGCGTTTTGCTTCCGCCAACAGTTCATCAGCCTCACGCCGCGCTTCCGCCACCACGCTAGCGGCTTCTTCCTCGGCCGTCCGCTTGTCGGCATCGATCTGATCGGTCCTTCGTTTTACTTCTTGAAAAGCCGCCGCTTCGGCGTCGCGAATGATACGCTCAGCCTCCGTTTTCGCGGCGTTAATCATCGCCTCTTTTTCTTTAGCCCATTCCGCTTTGAACGCTTCCGCCTCGCGGCGCAGATCATCAGCTGTCGGCCCCTCATAAGCCTCCACAGCCTCATTGGGGTTCTCGCCTTCCGGCTCCATAACCGAAACAGCCCCAGTAGCGGACATTGGCGGGGAGAGCATCACCTTCTGTTTGCTGATGACGACTTCACCTTGGCGGAATACAATTTTAGCCATCGGCTCCTCCCGTTAAACGACCAGCTCGTCCTCTCCAGAACGGGCGACCACTATTTCGCCGGTATCCTCAAGATGCCGTATTATGGAAACGATACGTTGCTGAGCTTCCTCAACATCCTTTAGGCGTATCGGACCCATATATTCCATATCTTCCCTAAGCATTCCGGCGGCTCGCTTACTCATATTGCGGAATATCTTGTCTTGAACTTCGGTATCGACTGACTTAAGGGCCTTTGCCAATTCCTGGGAATCAACTTCGCGCAAAACCTTTTGAATGGCGCGATCATCCAGCATAACGATATCCTCAAACACGAACATGCGTTTTTTAATCTCTTCCGCCAGTTCGGGATCATCGTCTTCCAAAGCTTCAATAATCATCTTCTCGGAAGACCTATCCACCAAGTTAAGTATCTCCACTATGCTCTCAACACCGCCGGCCTGGGTATAATCCTCACTGGACAGGGTGGACAGTTTCTTTTCCAAAACCCGCTCCACTTCCCTTAAGGTTTCAGGACTAGTCCGGTCCATGGTGGCTATACGACGGGCAACATCGCTCTGTATATCGTGCTGCAGGTTCTGTAGGATAATGGACGCTTTATTCGGCTCAAGATAGGCCAGAATGAGAGCGATGGTTTGGGGATGTTCCTGCTGAATGAAGTTGAGGAGATGGGCGGGATCGGTTCGACGTATAAAATCGAAAGGCCGAACTTGGAGCGAGCTAGTCAAGCGATTGATTATTTCGATAGCTTTTTGACTGCCCAGCGCCTTTTCCAATAATTCACGGGCGTAATCTATACCGCCGGTAGAGATGAATTCAGAAGCCATCATCAATTCCTGGAATTCCAGAAGGATGGCGTCCTTTTGCTCAGGCTCCACGGTTTCCAAGCGAGCGATCTCAAAGGTCAGAGTTTCAATCTCGTCCTCGCGAAGGTGCTTGAAAATTTCCGCCGAGATTTCCGAGCCTACGGAAACCAGGAAAATAGCCGCTTTTTGGCGTCCGCCCAAATCTTTTGGCGATTTGGACTTCTTTGCGGAACTAGCGCCGGCGATGGCGGTTTTGCCTTTTGCCATATTATTCCTCCAGAAGCCAGGTGCGGATAAGCTGGGCTACATCTTCCGGATGATCCTTAGCCATATTGATGGCGTTTTCCTGAAGCTCCATTCGTTTCCGTTCCTCAACGGACATGGATACCTCCACGCCCTCCTCCTCCGCCTGACGCAGAGCGCTTTCCCTAAGCATCTGGTGCTGCCGCGACAGTTCTTCTTCGCGCAGACGCCGCCGCCTATCCATTTCACGGGATATCATTCGGTAAACGATAAAGAAGATCAAAAGAGTCGCCAGACCAATCAGTGAATACAAAACAGTTTGCTCAAACTGCCGTTTCCGGACAAAGGCGGCGTCCGCTTCGGCGAATTCATGACTGCGGTCAAATTGAATATTGCGCACCGTGACGGAGTCGCCTCTAATGCGGCTAAACCCAACCGCGTCCTGCACAAGGGCTTCGGCGTCGCGTAGTTCCTCGGCGTTTACGGGGATATAGTCACGGGCAAGCGAACCATCGGCGTTAACGACAACCTTGCCTTCCTCATCATAGCGCAGTTTCCAGCTTCCATCGATATTTACCGACACGGTTACCCTATCCACCGTGGGGCTTTTCTCCTCCTGAGTATCGCGGCGGTTAACTTCCTCATTTTGGGTCTGGGTGGACTGGGTAACTTTGCCATAAAGGTTGGACATATCCTTAAAAGCTGGCGCCGTCTGGCCTTCAACGCCGGATGGTCCTTCCGGATTAAAGCCGGTACCTTCCCAGTCCGTTGAGGAAGTTGATAAAGAACGGGTAATGGATGGCTGAATCTCGGAATCATCATAGGGAGTATCGGGATTGTCCGGCCTAATGGTAACGGGGAAATACTCCTCAGTCTGTATGATTTTCTTAGACATATCCATATCGATCTTAACATTAAGGTCACGAACCCGATCCGAGGTATAAATTTGCTGGAGAGCGCGCAACACTTGAGCCCGATACTGCGCTTCCAGCGAAGCGACCAATCTCTGTTCACGTTTACTGACTTCAAGTCGGTCTATATCGGCTAAGCCGGCGAAATCGTTAAGAATCAATCCGGATTGATCGGAAATAACGATATTTTCATCGGTAAGTCCCTCAACGGCGAATTTCAGTATCTTCTGAATTCCTTCTATCTTTTTTCGGTCTTCAGCTATATCGCTGCCGGGCTTGGGCGTCAGAATAACGCTGGCGGTTACCGGATTTTGATCGGCTTGGAATAATTGTTTTTCAGGCATCACCAAGGTGACATTAGCGTCATCCACATCCTCCAAGGCCTTGATGTGTTCGCGGACCATCGCGGTAATAGAACGCTGGAGGTTTACGTTACGCTCAAAATCGGTAATGGTCCAACGTTCCACATCAAACAGGGACCAGGGGTCGGTATCGTCGGGAATCAAGTCCTCCCGAATTAGGATTGACCGCATACGTCGCGCGCTTGTCTCATCGGGAACCTGAATAACGCCGGCGGGACTGACCGTGGCGGAAACGCCTTCAGCGTTTATCCTTGTCAGGATGCGGTCCCGCTGGACCTCATCACGAATGGGCGCGTCTATAACCGGGACCATGGTCGGCGAGGCGGAAACGACAAAGAGGATAACCAGAGCGACAATCGCCGCGACGACGATACCGACAAAGGTCAACTTTTGAACGAGCGACCGAGCCTTCCAAAAGACTTTGGCTTGATCCACTATTTTTTTAAGCCATTCCATCTTGTTCCCCTCCCCAGAAGAACCGACAGCCCGTCCAGCGGGCTAAGCGGACGCGGTCACCCCGCGCTGCGTCACCGCGTGTTAATAATATCCTTCCACGCGCTGACAATACGGTTCAGTACCGTCCGAGATATATTTAACGATAAATTAGCCTTAGCCATGGCGATGGTTACATCGTGAGCGTCCACGGAATCGGGATCAACTATCAACGCTTCAAACATTTTTGTGCTTTGGGCCTGGTCGGCGTTCACCTCATCCAAAGCCTTTAGCATCGCTTCCTGAAATGAACCGGCGCCGTTGATCTGATCGGCGCCGATAGCGTCGCCTAAGGCCGCCAGATTGGTTCCGCTAGACGCGAAGGAGGCCAATTGCCTCAGATCGGCCGCGGGAAGAGCCGATGAAGAAGACCCAGAAACAGCGAGCCGGGCGTTTTCGGCGTCACTTTGCGGCAATAAATGCCTAGGATTGGTTACCGCCATCGGGATGCGGTCGCCCGTTACCAGCTCTGGTTTAAAGATTGTCATCTAGCCTACCTCCCGCCTATCTCAAGCGCTTTCAGAAACATCGATTTGGCTCCATCAATCACCGAAGCGTTCGCCTCATACGCCCGCGAAGACGCGATCAGGTCAACCATTTCCGTCACGATGTTGACGTTGGGCATTTCCACATACCCCGCGCGTTCGCCGCTTTTGATAGCGTCCGGGTGGGTAGGATCATAAACCAAACGAGGCGGCGTATCGTCTTTTTCAACACCAACCACGGTTACGCCGGAACCGAGGCCGCCGTCCATTAGGTCCGGCAGAAAGGGCGAGCGCCAATAGGCTTGTTCGGTTCTTGGGCGCATTACGACGCGGCTGCGGCGGAAAGGGCCGCCTTCCTGGGTGCGGGTGGTAGAAGCGTTGGCGATATTATCGGCGATAACGTCGGAGCGCAGACGCTCAGCGCTTAAGCCGGTGGCGGCGATATTGATGGAACTAAGTAATCCCATGGTTTACTCCTTAACTCAGTACCAGGTTGAGCTGGGCGAATTCAAAGGCTTGCGCCTGCGCCATCAGGGTGTACATCAGTTGATTATTGAGCGCCAGCATCATTTCCTCTTCGGCATCCACATTATTGCCGTTATTTTTGGCGGTACTGACATAATCCAATACCCGACGCGGCTCCACCGTTTTATAATCCATAGGCCGCCAGTTAGGGATATGCTTGGTATTGGTGCAGGCCAATTCCAAAGCCGGACGGTTTTTTTCAGATTCCAAGGCTTTTTTCAGCTCGCTTTCAAAATTGACGACTGTCCGTTTATAGTTTGGCGTACCGGCGTTGGAGACATTATTGGCGATCACATCCTGCCTGATAGACGCCGCGTCCATAGCGCGATGCAGGAGATCAACAGTCTTTGAGAAATCATTTTCTATACGCATCGGGTACCCCCTTCAATTATGATCGGTACGCTGCCCTTCTCGGTTTAGCGCGGCGCTGTTATAGCCGCCGTTGATCGGCGCGTTTTGATGAATCACAGGATATACCGTCCCAAATCCTGGTCTTTTACCAAGGAAGCCAGACGCTCCTCCACATATTCAACCGTAATTGGAACCGTGGCTGGTTGTATATCCGGCGCCTCATAGGAAAGCTCCTCTAAAAGCGCTTCCATAATCGTATGGAGCCGCCGCGCGCCTATATTTTCCAAACGTGAATTAACCTCAGCCGCTAAGGCGGCCAGCCGCTCTATCGCGGCCTGATCAAATTGGATATCCACGCCGTCAGTCGCCAACAAGTCCGTATATTGCTTAGTTAGGGCGTTTTTTGGTTCGGTAAGAATACGGACAAAATCATCCTTCGTCAGAGCCTCAAGCTCTACCCGCAGAGGAAAACGCCCCTGCAACTCAGGAATAAGGTCGGAGGGCTTGCTGACGTTGAAGGCGCCGGCGGCGATAAAGAGGATGTGGCCAGTATTTACCGTCCCCCATTTCGTATTGACGGCGGAGCCTTCAACTATGGGCAGGATATCGCGTTGAACGCCTTCTCTTGACACATCGGTGCTGCCGGCGCGTTCGCCCCGGCTGGCGATTTTATCGATCTCGTCAATAAAAATTATGCCGGTATCTTGAACGCGCCGCCTCGCTTCTTCTGTCACTCTATCGCGATCGACGAGTTTTTCGGCTTCCTCGGCAAAAAGCAATTCTTTAGCTCTGGCCACCGAAACTATCTTCTTTTTGCGGCCGCCAAACATACCCGCCAAACCGGAAATCCCCGCTTCCAAGTCTTCCAAATTGCTCCCTGAAAGAATTTCCAACGCGGGCATCTGGGCGCTCTGCTGAATATGCAGCTCCACGGTTTTATCATCCAGGAGGCCGTCGCGCAGCATTTTACGCATCTTTTCACGGCCAGAGGCTTTTTCCTCCGCCGCGGCCTCACCGACGCCGCTAGACGCGCTAGCGTCGCTAGAAACGCTCTGCGTGGCGGCTGATGAGGCGCCGGCGATAAAGGAAAAGGGTCCGCCCTTAACCGGCGGTTTTTTTCCGGAACCAGGAAGCAAAAGGTCCAATAACGCTTCCTCGGCGCGGCGTTCGGCCTCGGCTTTTACCTGATCCCGCATCTCTTCTTTTACCATCTGAAACCCATCGGCCATCAGGTCGCGCACCATCGATTCAACATCACGACCGACATAACCAACTTCCGTATATTTGGTGGCTTCCACCTTAATGAAGGGGGCGCCGGTCAATTTAGCCAAACGCCGCGCTATTTCGGTTTTGCCGACACCGGTGGGCCCAATCATCAGTATGTTTTTAGGCGCTATATCATCCCGAATTTCAGGCGGCAGACGGAGACGGCGAACGCGATTCCGTAAAGCGATAGCCACGGCCCTTTTCGCCTTCTTCTGTCCAATTATATATTTATCCAATTCCGCGCTTATCTCGCGCGGGGTTAGCGTTTCCAGGGAACGGCTTTCCATGTTAGGCGATCTCCTCCACCGTGATACGGTCGTTAGTGTAAATACAAATGGAACCCGCTATTTTTAGCGACCGCTCCGCTATTTCCTTTGCCGATAATTGCCCCCCCTCTAGAAAGGCTAAAGCGGCGGCATAGGCGTAAGGCCCGCCGGACCCGATAGCCAGGGCATTGTCAGCCGGCTCAACCACATCGCCGGTACCGGAGATCAACAGGGTTTTGGTCTTATCGGCGACCAGCAGCATCGCTTCAAGGCGACGCAGGGTGCGGTCCGTACGCCAATCGGTGGCCAATTCCACCGCGGCTCGGGCTAAATCGCCCGAATACTCTTTGAGTTTGATCTCAAAACGTTCAAACAGGGTGAACGCGTCAGCCGTCGCGCCGGCGAAGCCGCAAAGGACCTTCCCGTCCATTATGCTCCGCACCTTGCGGGCATTATTTTTCATGACTGTGTTGCCAACCGTAACCTGGCCATCGCCGGCCATAGCCACTTTTCCATCCTTGCGAACAGCTAATACCGTTGTACTCCGTACTTTCATCGTTCTGTCCTTATCGCGCCATGGGGATGGGCGCGTTCATATATACGTTTGAGCCTCTCCATATCGACATGGGTATAGCGCTGGGTGGTGGATAAACTGGCGTGCCCAAGCAATTCTTGAACCACGCGTATATCGCAACCGGCGTTAACCAAATGGGTCGCGAAACTATGCCTTAGGGCGTGCGGCGAAATAGCCTTATCCAAACCGGATAAGGCGGCGTAACGATCAAAAATCCAGCGCGCGCCTCGGATGCTGAGAGCGCGGCCGTTCTGGCTAAGGAACAGAGCGTCCGTCGGCTTCTCGGCCTTTACGCGGACGGAACGCGACGGCAGATAAGCCGCCAAAGCCTGCCGCGCGTCTTCAGAAAAGAAAACGCGCCGTTCTTTCCCGCCCTTGCCCCTTATTATGGCCGAGGTCAAAGCGCTGTCCATCGAAGGAAGCGTCAAGGAAACAGCCTCCGCGATCCGAAGCCCGGCGGTATATACCGCGAGAAGAAAAGCCTTATCGCGTTCCGGCCAGAGTCGTCCGCCGCTATCCGGCAGCTTCATCAAGCTTTCCATTTCCTCTTCCCAAAGAAAAACCGGTAAGCTTTTAGGGGTTTTTAGATTGCGTATACCGGCCGTTGGATCGTCAGCTCGAAACGCGTAACGATTAAGGAAACGATAATATCCGCGCAGGGCGGAAAGTGCCCTGTTTACGGAAACGGCGGCCGCGTTCTTATATGCCATGTCGGCGACAAAGGTCCTAACAAGGGCGCTATCGGCGCTGGCAGGGCTTGTTTCAGAGGCTTCACAGAGCGCTTGGAAAGCGCGGAGATCCGTCCTATAGGACGCTACGCTCCGCTCCGAGAGTGAGCGGACACGCTCCAGGTATTCCAAGTAATCCTCAATCGTTCCTGTCACGCTCGTCTTCCTCATCTGGACTATGCAGATAATCGCAAGCCGGATTGATACAGGCCTTATGGACGCCGTTTTTCTTATCGAATTTCTCCACTAAGAAGAATCCGCATTTAGGGCATTTCATGGGCAAAGGCTTAAAATGGCTAATAAACGAACAGTCCGGGTAACGCGAACAGCCGTAGAATTCCTTTCCCTTTGATTTGGTGCGCCGCGCCACGATAACCCCATCACAATCTGGCATGGGGCAAGGCGCCAAGGGGAGGGATTTTGTGTTTCGGCATTCCGGAAAACCGGAACAAGCGAGGAAGTAGCCAAAGCGTCCCAGTTTTTTAAGCATAGGCCGTCCGCAGCGTTCACATACAAAATCAGTAGGCTCATCCATACTGCCCTTGAACGATTCCAAACTGGCGGCCACTTCTGACACCCGTTTGTCAAACGGCCAATAAAAATCTCGTATCATATCCGACCAGCGGATTTTATTCTCTTCCACCTCATCCAGCTTGGTTTCCATGGAGGCGGTAAACGCGGCGTTGACCACATCCGGAAAATATTCCACCAACATATCGTTTATCAGACGGCCCAACAGGGTAGGAACCAGCTGTTTATTGGAACGATTGACATAATATCGATCCAACAAAACCGAGATAATAGGCGCATAGGTTGACGGGCGGCCTATGCCCAACTCCTCCAAGGTTTTTACGATTGACGCGTCGGTATAGCGGGCCGGCCCCTGCGTGAAATGTTGTTCTGGACGAATTTCAGCCACTGTGACCGCATCGCCAAGCTCTAAAGCGACGGCGGAATGGGAGCGTTCCTCTTTTCCCGTTAGATTCTTAGCCACACGGTAAAAGCCTTCCTCAATAAAACTGGTGAACGCCGCCCTGAAAACGCCATCGCCCACGGCAAGATCCACACTGCGGGTCCTGGTTTTAGCCGCCTTCATCTGGCAGGCGACAAAGCGTTCCCAGATTAGGGTGTATAAACGAAGTTGATCGCGCGAAAGATATTCCTTTACCGATTCCGGCGTATACTCGGTGTAGGTTGGACGTATAGCTTCATGAGCGTCCTGCACTTTTTTAGCGCTGGTGTAAGCCACGGCTTCCCGTGGCAATTCCGAGGGGAAATGTTTTCCTATCCAGGCGCGCGCTTCTTCTAAAGCGGTTTCGGAGAGCCTTACGGAATCGGTGCGCATATAGGTAATCAGACCAACCCGGGTTGATCCTACGTTAATTCCTTCATAAAGCTGTTGGGCTATCTGCATAGTTTTTTTGCTGGTAAAGCCTAAGCGATTCGCCGCTGTTTGTTGCAACGTGGATGTCGTAAACGGCGGTTTAGGCCGAATAGTTTTTTCGCTTTCGCGAATATCAGAGACTTTCGCCGTGGCGCCTTCCAAAGAGCTGACGATTTGAGCCGTATCGGCCTCTGTCTTCAACTTAAGCTTGTCTCCCCGCCAAGATACCAATTCCGCCGTAAATTGACTTCGGCCTTTTTTAAAATCGCCTTCCACCGTCCAATATTCTTCGGGGATAAAAGATTCTACCTCTTTCTCCCTTTCGCAGATTAAACGCAGCGCGACGGATTGAACCCTTCCAGCCGATAGACCGTTTTTAACTTTTTTCCATAAAAGCGGCGAAAGCTTATAGCCGACAAGTCTATCCAGAACTCTGCGGGCTTTTTGCGCGTTCACCTTAAATTCATCAACCACCCCAGGCGATGAAACCGATTCTTTGATAGCCGCTGGGGTAATTTCATTGAAGGTAATCCGCTTAATTTCCAGCGCGGCGTTTTTAGCTAAAATAGCGTTACGTAGATGAAAGGCGATCGCCTCTCCCTCACGGTCGTTATCACTGGCCAGGAGGACGGCGGCTGATTTTTTAGCATCGCTTTGCAGTTCCTTAAGAAGTTTAGCCCTGCCACGGACCGTGATATATTCTGGCTCAAAATCATGATCAACATCGATGGCGGTTCGCGATTTCGGTAGATCGATAAGATGCCCCATGGACGCTTTAACCAGGTAGCGGCCGCCCAGGTATTTTTCTATGGTTTTCGCCTTTGCCGGGGACTCAACTATAACAAGGATCTTTTGTTTATCCGCGCTTTTCCTTATAGTTTTTTTAGCCTTCTTTTTATCCAAAACAGCGGCGGACGCCTTAGTCCGTTTCGTTTTTTTCGTTGTGGCCTCAGTTGTTTTTTCCGCGGTTTCAGTATCCGCCATTAAAGCTCTCCTTGCCGCGGTTTCATTATGCCGCGCATATCTTCTTCAAGTCGCCGCGCTAAAACCGCGCCGTAATTGCCTGTTTCCTTGTCAGAACCTCCGCCCAGCGTTAACGGCCGCTTCTCAGCCTGAGGCAGGGGCCAGCCCCAATCCGCCAACACCGACCGAGCGTCCTCCGCTAAGGGCGCCCCATCCGCGGCCAGACGGCGTAAGCCCGCGCCAAGCGGGCTTTCCAGCCCGGCGCGGTCTACCCATAAATCTCGGCCAAGCTCATAAGCGAATTCGGCGGTAATCAAAGCGCCGGATTTTTCGGGAGCTTCCACCACGATAGTCGCCCGCGCGAGAGCCGCGATAAGCCTATTCCGCTCAGGAAAATGGTAACGCTCCGGCGGCTCGCCGGGCTGATATTCGCTAAAGAGAACTCCTCCCACATCCAACAGCCGGAGCGCTAAGGCTTTATTCGTCGCTGGATAGATTCTATCCAGACCGCTGCCCAATACGGCCGCGCTGGGGGCGCCGCCGTCCACATTGCCGCGATGGGCTTGAGCGTCAATCCCAAGCGCTAAACCGGACACTACCGCGATGGAGGCGGCGGCGAAATCCCGGCCAAAACGGTACGCGCGACGCAGCGCGTCCGCGCTTGGCCGTCTAGTGCCAACAACAGCCGCGAGCGGTTTTTCAGGATTTGGCAAAACGCCGCGGTAATAGAGAAATAAAGGCGGGTCCACCATTTCCCTTAACAGGGGCGGATACGCCGCCTCGTCATAGGCGACTCCAGCTATGCCAAGAGTCTCGGCCCGCCGAAAATCAGCCTCCGCTTGATCGATATAAACGGCGGCTGAATGGACGGAGGCTCTGACTGGACGCCCCAACACGGCCGGCCAGTCATCGATCTTAATCGCTCTAAAAGCTTCAAGCGTCTCCATCTGTTTTAAAAGGCCCAAACGCTCTGGCCCCTTAAGGAAACGCGCGCGCTCTAAAGCGGCGTAGAGTAAGCGTTTACTCACGATTAGCTTCCATTATGGCTTGCTTGTTCGCTTCCGCTTCAGCCCGGCGCTTTGGATCTTGGCTTGTCTCTATAATCGCGTCATAAAGCGCGACAGCCTCAGTTTCTTCACCATTTATATAGTGGGCGGCGGCCAGAAGGAAAAGCGCGTCCGCGTCGTTCCGGCGCAGCTCCAAATAACGCTCTAGAATTGGGATGGCTTCAGAAGGACGGTTCATCTCAAAAACATAGAGCACGCCCAGAGCGTACAGCGGACGAGCATAGTTAGTTTCCAGTTTGATGGCTCTGGAATGAGCGGACTCAGCCAAGGCTAAATATTCATCCCTTCTAAGATTCGCGCCTGACAAATCAAAGTCTTGAGAGCCCTTGGCGATATAGCTGGCCGCTAACCCGACAGAATATTGCAAACTAGCGTCAGCCGGATAATACCCAATAGCCTTTTCCAAGGCCATCAGCGCTTGGCTGTATAAGCCGCGATCCAACAAACGTGTGGCAAGAACTTTCCAATACATGCCGGCCGCGGCGCTGACATTTACGCAAGCTTCTATCTCAGCCTCATGCTCCGCGATTACCTGTCGTAGTTCGTCCAAATCCTCAGAGGCTCCGCTTTCCGGCGCGTATTTCGCTAAACGCCCTATTGTCGCCGAAGCTATATACCTATTGCGGATAAATAGGGCTGAAATAGCGCCGAAAGCGGCGCAGACCAGCGAAATTAGAATAAGCGCGATTAGGGAAACCCGGATTGGCTGCCGTTTTTCGGCACGTATCATCTAGCGCCTCCTCCTAAACGCGGCAAATATTTGCGATGGGCCGCGCGCAGCGCTTCTTCTTTAACATGGGTATAGATTTGAGTAGTGCCTAAATCGGCATGCCCAAGCAATTCCTGAACCGACCGCAGATCGGCGCCGCCGCAGAGAAGCTCAGTCGCGAAACTATGCCTTAAGCTGTGCAAATGGGAGGAACAACCCGCGACAGCCGCGAAACGGGCGTAATTCTTCCAAATGCCCTTACGCGACAGTCTATACCCATTACGATTCAAAAAGACGGCGGCACGATGGCTCGCTTTCGCTAGGGCTGGACGGCCATGATCCAAATACTCCCTTAGACGATAGAGAGCCTCCCCGCCAAAGGGAACGAAACGTTCTTTGTCCCCCTTGCCATGAAGCCGCACCAGGTTCTGCCCAAAATATAAGTCATTAAGATCTAAGGCGGAAGCTTCCGCTACCCGCAAACCCGATGAATAAAACAGCTCATACAGAGCGCGGTCGCGGAGGCCAAGGGGGGTGTCCGTTTTTATAGAAGAGATAAGGCTCTCCACAACCGAGCGATCCAAGACTTCGGGGAGGCGGCGGGGATTTCGAGGCCGCTCCAGCGCGGCGGCCGGATTATCTTTCCGTAGACCTTCGGATATAAGAAAACGAAAATAGGAACGAAGCACGGAAACAGTCTTTGCCAGGGTTCTGGAATCCAGCCTTTCGCCGCTGACAGCCTTCTTTTCCCGCGCGTCAGCGCTTGGCACCGAACCAAGTCTACGCGCGGCTATATATTCGGTCAGGACGATAGAATCAAGCCTTGTCGGTTCTAGTCCGCGGGAATCCAGCCAAACGAGAAAGCGGCGTAGCTCATAAAGATAGGCGCGTACGGTCAGTCTCGATCGCCGTTCGGCCGCCGCGAGAAAGGACCGATACAAGCCTAATTCCGTCCTTATATCCATCTAGGACTACGCTTCCTTTTTCTCCGCCAGCTCTGTTTGAGCGGCGAATTTCCTATCACGGATT
Source organism: uncultured Treponema sp. (assembly GCA_964546285.1). Taxonomy (GTDB): domain Bacteria; phylum Spirochaetota; class Spirochaetia; order Treponematales; family Breznakiellaceae; genus CAZJJK01. The sequence goes on from CAZJJK010000029.1 coordinate 15,306, forward strand.
ACGGTAGGCACATCCAGGTCATCATCACGAAAATTACGGTAGGATAAGAAATCCGTTGGCTGTTTCGCCTTTTCCGTCATTTTCTTGAAATCGCCATAGGAGATAAAATCATCGTCACGACGGGCGGCCACGTTTTCGGCTTTGACATGCTGGACGGACTGGGCTGATTCCAGCTGAAAGCCGGTAGCGATAACGGTTACCTGGACTTGATCCTGTATAGACTGATCCATGGCGTTGCCGGCGATAATCAAGGCGTTGGAATCAGCGTTGGCGGTTATGATACTAACCACTTCCTGCAATTCGGTTAAGGAAAGATCCTCGCCGCCTGTGATATTAACCAGGATGCGGGTCGCGCCCTCTATCCGGCAATCTTCCAGCAAGGGATTGTTTATAGCGTTTGTGGCGGCGTCAACAGCCCGGTTTTCCCCGCTACCAATCCCTATGCCCATGAGGGCGTCACCCTGTCCTTGCATCGTCGTACGGACATCGGCGAAATCGATATTGATAATTCCGGGCACCGTAATAAGATCTGAAATACCTTGAACGCCTTGACGAAGGACATCGTCAGCCACCAAAAAAGCCTGCTTGATGGGCGTTTTCTTTTCCACGATCTTCAACAAGTGTTGATTTGGAATAACGATAAGAGTATCAACAGCTTCGCGAAGCTTGGAAATGCCTTCCTCGGCCAGGCGCATTTTATAGCGGCCCTCAAATTCAAAGGGCTTTGTCACCACGCCTACTGTCAAAGCGCCTAATTCTTTAGCCACCTGAGCGATAACAGGAGCGGCGCCGGTGCCTGTCCCGCCGCCCATACCGGCGGTGACAAAAACCATATCCGCGCCCTTAAGAACATTGGCGATCATATCGCGATCTTCCATTGCCGCTTTTTCGCCCATTTCCGGCTTGCCGCCGGCGCCTAGACCGCCGGTCACCTTAGACCCAAGCGGCAGCTTAATCTCGGCGTTTGATAAGCTTAAAGCTTGCAAGTCTGTGTTCGCCACAATGAATTGGACGTTTTGTAAACCGGTGGCTATCATCCGGTTGACCGCGTTTGAACCGCCCCCGCCCGCTCCAATCACCTTAATGACTGTTGGACTAGCCGTTCTTTCTTCAACTACCTGTAATGTCATGTCCCCCCCCAATAACGCCAAAGCGTCGACGGTGTATCCCGTCAAAACGCGTTTTCCCTAGAAAAACTCCTTCCTTAACCAATCGGCCAGTTTGCTAAACAAAGGCGTACCGCTTTTCTCGCGTGAGCGTCCTTCGCCGCTTTTCTCAGCCGGTCTGACCAGTTCACGATCCGCGCCTTCCAACACCAAACCAACCGCCGTGGCATAAGCGGGACTACGATATTCCTCAACTAAGCCGCCAACCGACATCGGCACGCCAATACGAACTGGCGCTTGGAAAATATGGGTCGCCAATTCCGCCACGCCGGCTAATTGAGAAGCGCCTCCGGTCAACACCACTCCGCCGCCTAAAGGCCTCGGCAAACCGATAGCTTCTATCTTGCTTTTAGCCAAATGTAGAATTTCTTCCACCCGTGGTTGAATAATCGCGCAGATTTGAGAACGAGGTAAAGGCAAGGGCGGTCTTCCGCCCACGCCCGGAACAATTACTTCTTCATCCATTTCCAGAAGAGGAGCCCAACAACAACCCGCTTCTGTTTTTATACGGTCCGCCGTATCAAAAGCGATACTCTTCAACAACGAAAGATCGCTGGTAACTTGTGAGCCGCCAACCGGGATGGTTGTGGTATAGTAGGGGGTGCCATCAGAGAACACGATAAGATCGGTCGTGCCTCCGCCCATATCGACCAAGGCGACACCCAACTCCTTCTCTTCCTGCGTGAGCACTGATCGCGCCGCGGCCAAGGATTGAAGGACTAGATCGCTGACTCTAAAGCCAGCGCGATTAACGCACTTCACCAAGTTTTGAGCGCTGGTTACCGAACCGGTAATAATGTGGACTTCAGCTTCCAAGCGGACGCCGATCATATCCAAAGGATTGCGTATACCCTTCTGGTCATCAACGACATAGGCTTGGGGAATTACATGCAAAACCTGACGATCCATGGGAATCACAACCGCTCGAGCGGCTTCGATTACCCGTTTTACATCGTCTTCCGTAATCTCCCTGGTTTCGCGGCTCTTGCCGGTAACCGCTACCACGCCACGGGAATTAAGCCCCTCTATATGAGCGCCGCCTATTCCGGTCCAACAGCTATGGACCTCGCGACCGGACATCATTTCCGCCGCTTCCACCGCTTGGGCAACCGAACGAAGCGTCGCTTCAATATTGACAACCACGCCCTTCCTTAATCCGGTGGACGCGCTTAAGCCGACACCGGTTATTTCTAGAAGACCGTTTTCGTTTCGTTCGCCAATAACGGCGCATACCTTTGTCGTGCCGATATCCAGGCCGACTACTAATCCATCGCTAGCCAGAGGATGCCTCCTTAGCTCTATAGACAGCCGTGCCGGTCCGAAAATCCAGTTCGTCGGCATTTATACCCTCGGAAGCCAGCACGTCGAGCACCAGCATCATATACCTAAGCGAATCCTCGTTCAACTCCGAGCCCAGCTTAACCTTGACCGTATAATGGGATGGGAAAAGCGTTAGCTCATAGCCGCCATACGCTCGCTTTTCCACCTTTATTTCCGATACGGCGCCTAATAAAGCCGGAGCTTGACTGCGGAGTAGGGCTAGAGACGCGAACAAGGGTTTTAACTCATCGGAAAACTTAGTTCCAAGGCCAACCCGCTCCATTCCATCGCCGCTAATTATTGGATATGAGTCGATACTGGGCCTATCCTTGGCGGTGGCGCTGCCTAGCCTAAAAACCACGCCTTCAGCGTCAATTTGCGCTGGAATGATACGTCCGCCAAACTCTATCAGCGTCATAGTCACCATACTCCGTTCTTTTAGCGTAATAACCAGGCTGTCGGGAAAACGTTTAGTGACCACGGCGTCCGCTATATGAGCCTTAGCTTCCAGCGCGCTTTCCAGCTCGGAAACCGCGCTATTTATAAAAGAGCTTTTCCCGTTTATTCCAGCCACGCTCAACACTTCCTCTCGACTCAAAGACAAAGAGCCGCTTACCTCAATCACGGCGAAGGGCAGGCAGGGAAGAAACCCAAAAAACCAAACCAACTCGGCGGCTAGGATAACAAGCAAGGCGATAGCCATACGCTTTAGCACACGCTCAAAAGTGGAATTTCGCGTTTTGGCGGCTTTGGCTTCTAGAACCACATAAGAGTCAGACATATTAAGCCTCCACCCGATCCACACGCCGGGTGATATTCACGATCAAACCCAAAGCGATTAGTGTAATTGTCAAAGATGAACCGCCCGCTGAAAATAAGGGCAGAGGAACGCCGGTTACCGGTACGGCGCCGACAACGACAGCGATATTTAACAGAGCTTGAGAAGCTATAATGGTCGTTAAGCCTAAAATCAAAAGCCGTCTAAATTCATCCGTACAGGTCCACGCCGCGCGATACGCCCTAAAGACGAAGGCGCCGATAAGGCCGAAAAAGGCCAGAACACCGATAAAGCCGAATTCCTCGGCATAAGCCGCAAAAATAAAGTCCGCTTGAATTTCCGGAACGGCCGCGATCTTCCTAGTCCCCATTCCCAAACCTTTGCCCCAGAATCCGCCGCTCGCTATCGTTTCAATACTAGCCCTCACTTGAAAAGCCGCTCCCTGCGGATCCAAATCAGGACGAAGAAAACTCAACAAACGCTCTACCCGGTATTCTTCCGTGAATATCAGAAGTATAGACAGAGGTAAAGCGACTACCAGTATGGCTATAAAATGGAGAATGCGAACGCCGGATAAAAAAAAGACAATCAACGCGTTCATCAATATAAAAACCGATGTTGAAAAATCGTTTTGCAAATACACAAGGAAGCAAAAAACGCAAACCACAAGAATCGGTGGTAATACGCCTGATGACATTGACCTTAACGCTTCCGCTTTTTTCGCGAATAAATGAGCCAAATATATAGGAAGCGTAAGCTTTACCAACTCCGAAGGCTGGAAACTCGCTAAGCCCAAATTGATCCAACGAGTCGCGCCTTTTTTCTCCACGCCAATGCCGGGGATAAAGGCAAGGACGCAGACAATAAAGGTAACAAGGACAAGCGGTTTGACGGCGCGCCGCAAAACGTCTAGTTTCACGGTGGCGGCGGCGATAAACAACGGAAGTCCCACCGCGTAGAAAATAAGTTGCCGGCGAATGAAGTACCAGCGATCACTAAAGAAACGCTCGCTAAAGCCAACGGACGCTGTATACAGGGTAATCAAACCAAGCGTAATTAATAAAGACAACAGTATTATCATTACCGAATCGACGGGAGACCGATCCGCGGTTTTTTCTATACCGAATCCATATCGGCGGCTAGTATCCATTACTGGATTTTCAATGTGGATAAGGCGATGATCGCGAATAAACCGCCCATTATCCAGAAACGGACAACAACTTTAGTTTCAGCCCATCCAGATAATTCGAAATGATGATGAAGCGGCGCCATCTTAAAGACTCGCTTCTTCCTAAGTTTATATGAAATTACTTGAATTAAAACCGAAAGCCCCTCCAAAAGGAAAACACCGCCGACGATCAGGACCAATACTTCCTTTTTGATAATCAATGAAATGGTCGCCATGGCGCCGCCTAAAGCGAGACTGCCGACATCGCCCATGATTACCTCGGCCGGATGGGCGTTGAACCAAAGAAAGCCGACACAGGCGCCAACCATGGCCAAACAGAAGATCGTCAACTCACCCGCGCCAGCGATATAGGGTATGCCCAAATATTCCGAATAATCGATACGGCCGGAGAGATAGCACAGTACGGCTAAGGTGATAAACACCATCAGAACCAAGCCTGTCGCTAAACCATCTAAGCCATCGGTCAAGTTTACGGCATTGGATTCCCAAACAAGGAGCAATATCGCGAAGGGTATCCAGAGCCAGCCAAGATCGACAATTGGGTTCTTGAAGAAAGGAAGGTACAGATAACTTGTCCGCTCATCGCCGCAATAATACAGGCATACACTAACAGCTCCAGCTACAATAAATTGACATAATAACTTAGCCCAAACCGATAAACCGTCGGACTTACCCCTGGAAACCTTCAGGTAATCATCAATAAAGCCGATTAAAGCGAAACCAATCGTCGCGGCAAGAGCCAGCCAAACACGCGAGTTTCTCAAATCCTGCCAAAGCAACGCCGCGACGATAATAGCCACAAGCATCAGTATCCCGCCCATAGTCGGCACGCCGCTTTTCGCCTGATGGGTTTGAGGCCCATCGCTGCGGATCGCTTGCCCTACCTTGAGCTGACGGAGAGCCCGAATAATTCTGGGGCCAAATAGATAGCAAATCATTAAAGCCGTTAACGCGGCGTACGCGCCCCTGAAGGTAAGATAGCGGAACACGTTAAGGGGCGTGAAATACTGGACTAAGGGGTATAAAAATTCCAGAAACATCTACGCGCCCTCCCCTTTTAGAAAAGCTTCGCTTAAGCGTTCCAACTCCGTTCCGCGTGAACCCTTTAGTAGCACAAGGTCCCCCGGCCGCGCCGCTGACGCGAGAAAACGACTCAATTCGTCAAAACCAAGAAAATGCCTCAGCTCCGGCGTTTTATTAGCCAGAGGCTTGGCCGCCTTTTCTTTTTCCATCGCGGCGGCGGCCGCGGCGCATTCAGCGCCAAACAAGACAACCAAGGCGGCTTTTGACCGCGCTAAAAGCTCGCCAAGCCGCTCATGAGCGGCTTGGCTTTTATCGCCTAGTTCCAACATCGATCCAATCACGTATACGCGGCGTTCATCAGTCTCCAAAGAATCGACATAGCTGATCGCGGCGGCCAGCGATTCAGGGTTCGCGTTATAGCAATCGCGGATAAGGGTTACGCGACCGCGCAGGATCTCCCCTCGGCCAAAAAGCGGCCGCGCTGACGCTAAACCCGCTCTTATGGCTTCATCGGACACGCCGGCTTCCGTCGCTAAAGCGGCGGCGGCTAAAGCGTTACGAAGATTGTGGACGCCTGGCAAAGCGAAATGGACCGGCTTTCCAGCCCAAGTGAGTTCAAAGCCGTCCAGACCAAGCGCTTTGGCGCCGCCATAGCTAGCCGAGCTTTTTGGGCCATGGTAGCGCACCCTAGCCTGAAGTCCTTCAGCCAGAAATTTCGCGAACGGATCATCCTCTGGCAGAATCGCCGTTTCATCGCCTAAAAAAGCGGAAAATATCCCTTTTTTCTCCTCAGCTATCGCGCCGATTTCTCCGAGAATTCCGATATGGGCAGTCCCGATATTTGTTATAAGAGCGATACGAGGACGAAGCGTCCGGGCTAATTCCCTAATCTCGTTCGGTCTATTCATGCCCAATTCAAAAACAGCCGCTTGATGCTCTTCCCTGACGCGGAACAGCGATAAGGGCAAGCCGGTTTCGGAATTAAGATTACCTTCATTTTTGCTCGTCCGTTTTTCAGCGCCGATCATCGCCGCCGCGAGTTCTTTTGTTGTCGTCTTACCGGATGACCCAGTAAGGCCTATTTTCAATAAGCGCGGAAATTTATCCAGATAGGCGGCGGCCGCCGCCTGAAAAGCCGGCAAAACCGCGTCCACTACCACTAAGCTGGCGTTAGCTTTTTGAGCGGCGTCCTTAAGCGCGCCGCCGCCCTCCGTCATGGCTTTTTCGGGGACCAAAGCGACAACGGCGCCACGGGAAAACGCGTCGGCGACAAAAAGGCTGCCATCGTTCCGTTCCCCCATTAAGGCGATAAATAGCGAACCGCTCGCGACGCTTCTGCTGTCAATGCTGACCGACGTAAAAACAGTCGCCGGCGCGCCGATTAGCCGGCCGCCTACAGCGTCAGCCAGCTCGCGCAGGCTCATCAGCGGATGATCAGCCATCGATTTTTACTCCGCCCACTAAAACGCGTTTGACGCTTTCCGGTTTAATTTTTTCTAAGCCCAACTCATCCACCGCTATGTTTTCAATCCGATCAGACGCCGATAGTATGGCTATCCCGGTAATAAGCTGTTTATTGCTGGCGATCCACTCACTTTGCTCTTGATCCAGCTCTTTGAGACTGCCTCTAGCCAGGGCGCAGCGATCAGCTTGCGCGGCCGAAGCGAGAAAAATTACGCATAGAAGCGCGGTCGCTATGTATATCGACAAACGATTTTTCATCCCTCGTCCTCATCCAATATTTTTTCGGCGACACGAAGCTTAGCGCTGCGCGATGGCGGATTGCTCTCACATTCTTGGCGACTCGGCATGACAGGCTTTTTAGTCAACAGCTTTATAACGCGCTTGCCCCGACATTTACATATCGGCTCTTCTGGGGGACAGATGCAGTCCTTGTTTTTATCGCGGAGAAAGTTTTTGACTATTCTATCTTCCAGCGAATGAAAACTGATAATACCGATACGCCCGCCAATTTCTAAAACCCTAAAAGCGGCTTCCAATAAATCCGGCAAGCGACTCAGCTCGCTATTTACGGCTATTCGTAAGGCCTGAAAGGTTTTTGTCGCCGGATGATGCGGCCCATGTCTATACGAGCCCGGCACCGCTCGCTCAACGATGGAAGCGAGGGCGGCCGCCGTTTCTATTTTGGCCGTTTTTCTCGCCTCAACAAGCGCGTGAGCGATACGCCGCGAATAACGCTCCTCGGCGTTTTCGTATATAAGCGCGGCAAGATCCGCCTCGGCTAAACTCGCGACAAGCGTGGCCGCGGTAAGCTCCTTGCTTGGATCAATCCTCATATCCAGCGCTTCATTTGAACGAAAACTAAAACCTCTTCCACCGCGTTCGTAGTGATATGAACTGATGCCAAGATCGATCAATATACTATCGGGGCGTTTTATGGTCGTATCAAAGTCCGCGAAAAAATCATGAGACCAGCCTAAATAAAAAAGCACTCTATCGGCATAGCGTTCTAAACGCTTTTTCGCGACAGCTTGAATAGCCGCATCGGCGTCAACGCCAATGATACGGAGTGTGGGGAAGCGTTCAAGAAAGGCATAGCTATGGCCGCCTTCGCCAAGCGTGGCGTCAACCATCAGCTCAGAATCACTACGCGGCCCTAGGAGTTCTAGGCAGTCGCTCAGCAGTACCGGCGTATGACAATACTCCATGCCCCCCCCTACAGAATGATTGATCCGAGTTCTTCAGAAGCGGCTTGAAACTCCGTCTCATGATCGGACCAATAGCTCTTATACCGCTCGACATCCCACAATTCCAAATATTTATCCACCGCCAGTATGACGCACTCCTTTGTCAAGCCAGCAAAATCACGCAAGCTAGATGGAATCGCGATACGCCCAACCTTATCGATTTCCGTTTCCTGAGCCGGCGCGATAATGCGGCGTTGAATCATGCGGGATCTGGCCAAAAAAGGAGAAGTGCTTTCCATTAACTTTCCAGCTAACGATTCCCATTGATCCGGATTGAAAAGCCACAAGCAGTCGTCAATACCCTGTGTAATGATTAATACGTTTCCGGGCAAACTCAGGCGAAGCCGAGCCGGCAGACTAATCCGGCCTTTATCGTCTAAGGTATTTCTAAATTCGCCCGTTAATAAGTTCATTACACAATTTCCTATTTTTTCCCACCATTTCCCACTTAACCTGCATTATCAGCTTGAAAAAATGACCCGTCAATATCATTTTTAGCGCAAAACTTAAAATAACTTGAGATTATTTCAGAACATACAAACGCTTGTTAAGTAAGAGCGGGGCATTGTGAAAATAATTAAGGACAGGTATGGTTTTATCATGCTTGAATTGGAAAACTATATGGTTTATCCCGATGGCGATATCCAGGAAATAGATGGTGGCTTAAGGATTAATGATCTTGTGGATTTGAACGGCCGCCGGCTTATTCTCCCTTTGCGAAGCTCCCGCGTAATCGCCTATCGTATTGTTTCTATCCGGGTTAAAGAAGAAAGAAAAACGCGCGCCACCTACCATTATAGCGAATTAGTTCCAGCCGCTGAATTAGCGTCCTTTGTCGCGCGCTCTTAATGGTCCGCCAAGGCTTTCGCGGCGGGTTTGATGCTGGCTCCAGACTTACCAGCTATTCCTGTGAGGCACATAAAAAATACGTTCTTCTAGCGCTGGACGCATCCGTCTAGCGCTACTTACAAACGGGCGGGTAAACTTATCGTTATGAGGGTACCCTTGCCTGGTTCGGATTCCACTTCTATATCGCCTTCATGCGCTTCAATAACGTTTTTTACGATAAGCAAACCCAACCCTGTGCCGCCCTTCATCGAATTAGAATAAAATGGTTCAAAAATCCGAGATCTAACCTCATCGGTCATTCCTTCTCCATCGTCCTTAACCTGGAAAATAATCCGATCCTCAATTTTCTTCGCGGAGATTAGCAAGCGGCCGCCCTTTGACATAGCGTTACGCGCATTCTCGGCAAGATTCAACAACACGCGCGATAGTCTATCGGTATCAGCCATAAAGGGCTCGGTCGTTTCATTCTCTAAAACAAAATCTATACCATAGCGCTGCATCCGATCGCCCAAGACCTCCATAAGCCGAGCGAATAAGGGTTCCACGGTTGTGGCGCTTAAGGCTAATCGTATCTCACCGCGAGAATAATCCAAGAATTCTTGTGCCAAACGTTCCATTCGAGCTATTTCGCCGCGAAGTCTTCTCAGATCGGAAGACACGGCAACCGAATCCTCCACATGAAGAGACATAAGATCGGTAACGGCTTTCATGACCGCCAAAGGGTTTCTGATATCATGAAGGATCAAGGAGGAAAATTTTCCTATAGCCGATAAACGCTCAGCCTTTAAAAGCTCTTCCTGGGCGGCTTTCAGATCGGCGTAGGCGGCTTCTAACTTGCAATTACGCTCCCGTAAATCCGCCAGAAAAGTCTCGTTTGAGCTACGTAACATGAGCGAGATTGACATCATAACCGACAACGAAATAGAAGCGTTGGATCGAATCAATCTCTGAAAGTCTTCTCTAAGGATGGAAAGGGCAACCGTCTTTTCCCGCGCTACCAAAGTAGCGCTTCTTGGCAGTTCATCAATTAAAGCCATTTCGCCAAAAAAATGACCAGTCCCATGAACGGCCAAGAGGCTTTGCGCTTGTAGATTATACGCTTTCCAAACCTCTACCTTCCCTTCCATAACGATGTAGAATTTATCCGCTATGGCCCCTTCCATAAAGACAACTTCACCGGCCTCAAAGCGTTCCTCAAAACAGAGCGCGGCAATTTCATCAAATTCCGAAGCGCAGAGGTCTTTGAAAAAATACACCCGTCGCAAAAAAGCGCTATAAGCCGAAGCTTGGCTATCGTTTTTATTAGGATCACTCATAGACTCGCGTCATCCTCCGCCGCTGGAAGTTTCCTCAAACAGCGCTCGCTTCCGCGAGAAGCTCTCGCGGTTTGATTGCTAAAAAGCTTATCCGCATACAATACAAGCAGTAACAAAAAAACTCGTTTCCATTAATAAAACAGGCCGCCAATATGGCGGCCGTTTTATACAATACAATAGCTAAAGGCCGCGCTATATTTTACCAAACACCGTCATTCATATCATCGGGATCACGGCTTTCTTCAGCGAACAGGTCAGTTACGGCTCTCATATCGTCAAAATAGATATAATAGCTACCATACGCCTCAATCGGGTCGCAGTATACGCGCAAGCCGAGAACCTTGAGCCCCATATGAGTATTGTAATGGTAGTCGCGTTGGACAATACCGTTCTTGCCATCAGGGCTCTGAGGCGGAATAGCCACAGTCAGCTTTTTCCAACCTTGGAAATTGAGTTTTCCCATATAGAGTTCAAAATCACGGCCAAAGAAATCCTGAAGAACCAGATAGATAGAATGATTATAATTGCGCCCGACAACCCATACCGATACGGTCTTGGTTATACCCTCAATCGGAATGGGGCGAATAGGATAAATATAGAAACTGGAATACCCGCGCCGAAGATAATCAATCCTGGTGCCAAGCACATAGCGGTCAGGTACGTCCTCTTCTCCTTCTAAAACCTCTTTTGCCGAAGGACCGCCCTCAAAAAGCCTAGTGGTGGTGTAGCCTTCGTCAGAAGACATATCAGAAAGCCAGAAACCAGCGTTCTCAAAGCGCTCCACGGAAACTTCCCGCAATTTTTGCTGAGCCGCGTCTATTCCAATCATTTCTGGATCTGGGGTGCCGACCTCCTCCTGAGCAAAGGCGAAAGCGGCGACGACGACCAATACGGCGGCAATCAACGCACGTTTCATGTTATCTCCTTATTTGCCGGAACCCGCGTTCCACAATTCTTGGACGCGCTCGGGATCGGCGAGTTCGTCGCCGTCGAATATGGTTTCAAAAGTATCTGTCAATATCTTTACATGATCAAAATACACTTGAAAATCATCCACTCTTTCCATCGGCCTGGTCCATATACGGAATTTAACTAAACTAAGAGTCTGCAGGCGCGGCAGAGTTGGCTTGGATTGGGGTATGCTCTCCGGAATATTGATACGCAGATTTTTCCAGCCCTCAAAGGTTAGATCGCCAAGCGGCAACATATGGACTACGCCCTTGAAGTCTCGTAAATACGCCTCAAGGTAATAATTGAAATTCGACCCCCACACCCACATATCCAACATGCGCGCGCGGCCGGGGATAAGAATTTCCGCGGGCGGATCATCCTTGGTTCCATCTTCCATAAAGGGGACAATATCTATCCAGTTATACCCTTTACGATCAAAGCGGCCCCAAACCCCAAGGCTCAACAGCTCTTTTTCTTCGCGATTGGAGCCGAACAATGATGACGGCCAGACGGGAACGCTAGTTACCTTAGGGAAACTCTCGTCATCGGTTTTGGTCGCGAAATTACTGCCAAACGCCTTCCAGACGTACCCGGAATCACCATCGAAGCTTTCAAGAACGCGTGATTCCAGATTTACGGTCTTTTCATCCGCTTGAAGAGAAAAAACCGCAAAAAAAGCACAAAGCGCCATCATTGCCGCTTTATGGCTGCCGTATTTCATCCCAAACTCCTTTTGCCGAACCTTACGGAATGGATTCGATTATATTTCCTTGCCCTACCTTTGTCAAACGATCATAAAGAATTATCGTCATCTATCGCGGCGGCGTTCAGTTAAAGTCACTCACTTTCCCAAATTTGAGCCGATTCGCGTAATCCAAGCCGCGCGAAAGCCGGTCCTTGGTGGACTTTAGACGGAACGACCGCCGAAACGCCAGAGCGAGCGGCGAAATATGCTAGTTCAGCGAAAGCCCAAGGCGAATCGTCAAACTCAAGAATAGCGGCGTCAGGCAAAATATCCGGATCAGCCCACGAAAAAAGCACAAAGGGAATATCAAAACTTATTGTCTGCGCCAGGGAAGCGGTGCCGGCTCCATAAACGACACCCAAGACTGAGCGTTCAACCCTATCATCGATTTTCGCGTATACAACATTCCCGTCAAAACCGCCGGCGGCCAAGCCTTTCGCGAACGAATCATCATAATAACTCTCAGCGTCGGTTCGGTAAAACGCCAATTTTTTCTCCATATCAGCGGAAAGATCAAGTCTTTCTAGATACAGGGCTAGCGCGAGGGCGGCACGATGAAAATCCGTCTCGCGATCAGCGCTTAGATAGATAAGCCCATTCTCCTCGCTATAATATTCGCTTGAATCGTTAAGTATAACGACCGGAACGTTCAGCTCGCTTTTATAAACAAGGGCGGCTTCCTCATAGCGCCTGGGGAACACAACGGCGATAGGTAGCCGAGCCGCCGCGGCGACACGGGAAACCACTGTCCGTGTTTCGTAGGGGCTGTCAAGAACGATAAATAAAACCGGTCTAAGCAAACGGAAACGAAGCATCCACATTTCCGAAACAGCCCGGCCTTGACCATAAACGGCGACAGCCCCGGCGTCCACCACTATGATTAGGGGGCGCTTCAGCGCATAAACGCCGATGACTAAGGCGATTAAAACGATAAGCAAGGCGACGATTATGAAACGTCTTGAACCAAATAAAGCGCTGATGGAACGTAGCTTCATCATATATGACGATACCCGGCCCTTCGCTTATTAGCAAGGCCGCTCCTTGACCAAGGTATCAGCGGCGCATAAAATCGACCATGATCCTGTCAGTTTTTTTAGGAGGAATTAATGACTAGCTATACCGAATTGGGACTGGTAAATACCAAAGAGATGTTTAAAAAGGCTATGGCCGGCGGGTACGCCATACCAGCGTATAACTTTAACAACATGGAACAACTTCAGGCGATTATCCAAGCCTGCGTGGAAACCAAATCACCGGTTATTCTTCAGGTATCAGCTGGCGCTCGCAAGTACGCGAATTCAACTATTTTGCGTAACATGGCGAGAGGAGCGGTTGAATACGCTCACGAACTTGGCTACGACATTCCTATCGTATTACATCTAGACCATGGCGATAGCTTTGAACTATGCAAGGATTGTATAGAAAGCGGCTTTTCTTCCGTTATGATAGATGGCTCCCATCTAGCCTATGACGATAACGTCGCGCTCACCAAAAAAGTGTGTGAATACGCTCACTCCCGCAAGGATTACGTTACCGTGGAAGGAGAACTAGGCGTTCTCGCCGGCGTTGAGGACGATGTGTCGTCGGAACATAGCCATTATACCCAGCCCGAAGAAGTTGAGGATTTTGTTAAAAAAACCAATGTCGATTCTTTGGCGATATCCATAGGCACCAGCCACGGCAGAACTAAATTCAAGCCGGAGCAATGCACAAAGGACGCTAATGGCATCCTTATTCCGCCTCCCCTTCGTTTTGACATCCTTGAGGCGATAGAAAAACGAATCCCCGGTTTTCCAATCGTACTGCATGGCTCCTCATCCGTTCCTATTGAATATGTTAAAATGATAGAACAAAACGGCGGCCAACTTAAGGATTCAGTCGGCATACCAGAGGATCAGTTGCGCCAAGCGGCCAAGAGCGCCGTATGCAAAATAAATATCGATTCAGACGGACGTTTAGCCATGACAGCCTTAATCCGAAAAGTATTAACCGAAAAGAAAGAAGAATTCGATCCCCGCAAGTATTTGGGACCGGCACGCGATGAGTTGAAAAAGCTCTATTCGCATAAGAACTTGAATGTTCTCGGTTCAGCGGGACAAGCGTAAAAAGCGACTAAGGCTCCGGCGGGCTAGGCGCTCGCCGGAATATTTTTATACGTTTTTAGCCTATTGAGGTTCTTGCAAAAGTCGCTTACTTTCGCAAGAA
>CAZJJK010000030.1:0-2008 GCA_964546285.1 uncultured Treponema sp.
AACCTGCGACCTCCGGGTTATGAGCCCGACGAGCTGCCAACTGCTCTACCCTGCGTCGTAGGGTGGAGAATATAAGGCCTATCCACCAAAGTGTCAAGTGGACGCGTTGGTTTATCCAACCCCAAACCACTGCAGAACCTCCGCCTTATAAACCGTTTTGAAAGGGATCCTTTATGGGCAAGGCCGATTGGCGCTGTTTTAAAATAATAATTCTATATTAAATATAGATATGAAAGAAGTTCGAATCCGACGCCATAGAGAGCTGTGTGAGGTGTTCCCGTCAGTGTGTAGCTATAAGGGGAATTCCAAATGACAATGCAGGCCATTCGTGGAAGCGAAACGAAGATGGCCATGGAGCTGGTCCTCAGCGATTAACAACGCGTTGCGTAGACCAATGCCGGAATCACGGCGAAAATCAAAGGCGGGCGCGAGGCCTATGCCATTATCATGAACCACTAAGGCGACCTGGCCGCGGCCCGTCCGCAGGAGCCGGATGCTTACTCGAGCGTCGGAACGTTCGGCTGGAAAAGCGTGTTCCAGCGCGTTACCGACTAATTCCATAAGAATAAGGCCAAAGGGAAGGGCGATATCTAGGGAAGAGGATATCTCCGTCAGATCGTAGGCGAAAGAAGCACGATGATGATTCACCGGTATGGAGCCCGCGCAAAAGGAAGCGAGATCCAAGGTATAAGAAGTGAGATCGATAGAAGCTAAATTGCTGGAATCGTACACTTGGCGCATAGCCAGCGACATCGCTTCAATTCGGTTCCTCATGGCCCTATATTTTTTGGTTAAGCCCTCTCCGGCTTCTTCCTCTTCATACATCGCGATCAGAGAACTCATTATCTGCATATTGTTGATAGAACGATGATGTAGTTCGTGCAACAGGGTTTCTCGCTCTTTGAGTAAGCGCCGCCGTTCGCGGTCAATCCGTTGACGTTCGCTGACATTCAGGTACATCTTGAAGATCGAAATTGAGGGGTCTTCCTCATCCATAATGGAACTGGCTGTAGCCAGGGTTTCTATTTGCGTGCCGTCGGCGGTTTTCAGCGTCCTCTCCACTGGTACGAGCGAGGCGTTTGGGTCAGCAAGCGCGTTTCCCTTTTTGAATTCCTCGGCAGATGAACTGGTATAAAAATTCTCAATAAGCTGTCCGCGAACATTTTCCACGCTTTGCCCTATTGTTTTCGAGAATTCCCGATTACAGTCGGTTATACGTAAACCTTCTGGACTATCATGGAGAATGACATACATAACAGGGGCCTGGTCAAAAAGCGTCTGGTATCGTTTGCGGCTAGCCGTCAGCTTTTCAATGGCCCTTTTTAGGTCATTGATTACTACCTGAAGCGGCGCGACGCAGACTATTAAGCTGATACCAAGAATAAAGAGACGCGATATAGGCGGCGCTGACATGATAGGGGGCATCACACCGCCTGTTATCACATATAGCGCCATAGCCCCGTCGGCTATAAAGGTGGCTATCGCCAAACCCGCCATCCAACGCATCCCAAGGAAAACGCCGGAAATCAGCACGCAGGATAATTGGAGCAGGATGTTTGTACTGTAAATTCCGCCCGACATGGCGATAACCAAGGTAGTGATTATCCAATCAACGATGATGAAGAGCAAAACGCCGCTATGCGGCTTGCCTTTGAGCAAAAGCGCTCTCATGATAGCGACAAGTAAAAACAAAACAAAAACGATGATTAAGCTGAGCGTTTTTTCGGCAAAGAAGAAGGCGGAGCCCAGCGCGGCTAGAAAAATGGCGATGTATAGATAGTATGATAAAATAGAAATAGCTCTGGCCATTCTTGTCATTTCCGGCGATTCCGGGAAGCTGGGGGTTTTCAGCCAAAAGTCTCGAAATTTTCGCCAAATAGAGTTGCCCATAAGCCTTCCACGCACTCCGAATCAGACACGATACATAAATTCTAAAAGACGACCATGTTTAGCTTAATAGCAATCCATCATAAATTGAATAGAAAATATAGAAGATAGGTCATTATCG
>CAZJJK010000030.1:2108-13324 GCA_964546285.1 uncultured Treponema sp.
ATAAAAGAGCGAGGCCGATTGAAGGGATAAAACTGGGCGGTCCACATTTGATGTTGCCCAACATCGGTTACGACGATGGCTTCCTCCCCAAGCAGCGCTCGAACTTTTTCCAAGATATAGCGGGGGTGTAGCGGTACCGACCGGGTGTGAGCCTCCGGCGCCAGTTTTTTCCATTCGGCTATTTCGCCGTTCCAGGCGGAAGCGACGCGTTTTGGTAGCTTGTCCAAAATGGTGTCCAGCGTCGCTTTCAAATCGCCAATAACCCATTGTTCCGAACGTACGTTTTTGTTTATCTCCGCCGGATCTATATCCAGATGGAGGACTTTAGCGTTTGGCGCGAAGGTGTCCACCTTGCTTGTAACCCTGTCGGAGAAACGCGCGCCGATAGCTATTACAAGATCGGCCTGTTGGATCGCCTTATTGGAGGCCCGGCTGCCATGCATGCCGACAAGGCCGGTGCAAAGCGGATGGTTGGAAGGAAAAGCGCCAAGACCCATCAAGCTAAGACTTACCGGGGCTTGGAGCCGTTCGGCAAGGCCTTTCAAGCCGTCGCAGGCGTTAGAGATGATCACTCCGCCGCCCGCGTAGATGACTGGCCGTTTAGCCGTCTTAATGAGTTCGATGGCGCCCTCGATGCTCTTAGCGTCACTGAAACGCCGTGCTACTCTCGTTCTTAAACGCTCGGCTCTAGCGGCGGCGGCTGACTCTAAATACGAGGGCAGGGCCGCGGAACCAGTTGAAGACGGCTCCCATTCAGCTAGGGCGGCGCTGACATCTTTTGGCACATCGATAAGAACCGGACCGGGGCGGCCGGATGACGCGACAAGAAAGGCTTCGCGTACGGTTTCGGCGATATCGGCGGCATCCTTAACAATCCAGTTGTATTTCACGATCGGCATGGTGATGCCGGTGATGTCCACCTCCTGGAAACTATCCTTACCTATCAGCGTTGTCGGCACATTGCCGGTTATAGCGACTACCGGTACGGAATCCATATATGCTGTGGCTAGGCCTGTCACTAGATTGGTCGCTCCGGGGCCGGAGGTGGCCATGCAAACGCCAACCCTTCCCGTGGCGCGGGCGTACCCATCGGCGGCATGAGCCGCGTGTTGCTCATGGCTGGTCAGTATATGGCGGATTCTATCCTTATGCTTGAACAACTCATCGTAAATGTATAAAACCGCGCCGCCGGGAAAACCGAAAATCGTATCAACGCCCTGCTGGATTAATGATTCAATTAAAATATAAGACCCTGAATATTTCATAGTCAGCTCCTTAGCGCGTGTGTCGCGCTCACTCTATAGATTCCAAGGCTTCAAGCACGGCCTGTCCCATAGCCTTTGTCCCAACCAGCTTTTCGTTCATCGCGCCGCTTTCTTCCTTAGTGCGGCTGGCTATATCTTTGGTCCGATATCCCCGGTCCAGCGCGGCGAAAACCGCGGCTTCAACGACAGCCGCTTCTTTTTCCAAGCCAAGCGAATAGCGAAGCATCATAGCCGCCGAAAGGATGGTGGCTAAAGGATTTGCCACATCCTTACCGGCTATATCGGGAGCGGAACCGTGGATCGGTTCATATAAACCCATAGTCGTGGTTTTCCCGCTAGCCTCCGACGCTTTACCGCCTATACTGGCCGATGCCAACATGCCGATGGAGCCTGTCAGCACGGACGCTTCATCGGACAGGATATCGCCAAACAAGTTGCTGGTGACGATAACATCGAACTGACCGGGAGCGCGAATCAGCTGCATGGCGCAGTTATCCACATACATATAATTTGTCTCTATGTCCGGATAGTCTTTAGCTACGACGGCGGCCACTTCTCGCCAAAGCCGCGATGATTCCAGCACGTTGGCCTTGTCCACCACGCACAGCCTTTTACGGCGGCCGGCGGCGGCGCGGTAAGCGGCTCGTAAAACCCGTTCAATTTCATTCACGGAGTAGCGTTCCGTATCATAGGCTTCTTTGCCGTCTTGGGAGCGGCCGCGTTCGCCAAAGTAGAGCCCTCCGGTAAGCTCGCGGACTATAAGGAGATCAAAAGAGGCCTTACCCTCATGATGACTAGCTCTAAGGACTTCATCCTTAAGGGGACAGGCGGCCCTAAGCTGAGGCAGTAAGCTGGCGGGACGTAAATTGGCGTATACGCTTAAGCCGGCGCGGAGCCCAAGCAGCGCTCGTTCCGGCCTAAGATGGCCGGGCAGAGTCTCCCATTTAGGCCCGCCAACAGCGCCTAGGAGGACCGCGTCGCATTGCTTAGCGGCTTCCAGGGTGCCTTCCGGCAGCGGTTCGCCCGTTTCGTCAATAGCTCGTCCGCCAGCTAAAAGTTCCACGTAATTGAAGACATGGCCGAAACGATCGCCCAGCGCGTCCAGGACGCTGATCGCCTCGGCTGTCACATCCGGCCCTATGCCGTCCCCGGGAATGGTCGCTATGGAATAATTCATGCTAACTCCTATAAATACGGTTTGAATCTACGTTCAATATCCTGGATCAATTTATACTCAATGGCGTCAACTAAGGCTGCCCGGCTAGCCTCAATTATGTCAGCCGAAACGCCGACTGTAGTCCAGTTCTGATGGCCGTCGGTGGATTCTATCAGAACCCGCACCTTAGCGGCGGTAGCGTCTTTTCCGTCTATGACGCGAACCTTATAATCCGATAGGCGAACTTTAGCTAACTCCGGGTAGAAACGTTCCAGCGCTCGGCGCAGAGCCCCGTCCAAAGCGTTGACCGGACCATCACCCTCGGCGGCGGCGATTTCCGTTATGCCGTCCACCCGGACCTTAGCCCAGGCGTTTGAACAGGATGCGGGTTCGCTTGATGGGTGCTCGCTGACGACACGGTAGCGCTCTATGGAAAAGAGGGGTTTATATCGATTCAATTCTCTCCGCACTAAAAGCTCAAAGCTGGCGTCCGCGCCCTCAAATTGCCAGCCGACCGCTTCCAATTCCTTTAGTTTGGCGGATACGGCGGCTACAGCCGGATGGTCTTTCGTTATGGAAGGATCAACCTTCTTGGACCGTTCGGCTATAGCTGAGCGTCCGCCAACCTCGCTCATAAGGAAGCGCCGGTCGTTTCCAACTTTGGCGGGATCGATATGTTCAAAAGAAGCACGAACTTTGAGTATGCCGTCGGCATGCATTCCAGCCTTATGCGCGAAAGCCCTGTCCCCCACATATGGCATCCCATCTGGAATCGCAACATTCGCTATCTCCGCTACTCGCCTGGTTATATCCGATAAGAGCTCCAGACGGCCCTCCGGCAGGCAGCGCAGGCCAAGTTTCAACTCCAGGCTGGGAATTATGGCGGCGAGAGCCGCGTTTCCGCAGCGCTCGCCAAAGCCCACCAGCGTACCCTGCACATGGCGAGCGCCGGCCTTCACCGCCATAACTGAATTCGCCTCGGCCATGCCGGAATCATTATGGGTATGTATTCCGATAAGCGCCGGTTTTTTCCCGGAGCCTGTTTCCGAAGCGGCAAGCGCCACGGCTTCCTTAACGGCTTCCTGAATATAGTCAGGGAAGCCGCCCCCATTGGTATCACAGAGAACGAGGCGGTCCGCGCCCGCCGTCAGCGCCGCGCGGAGCGTGCCGAGAGCGTAATCGTGGTTGGCCTTTAGCCCGTCAAAATAATGCTCCGCGTCAAAGATGACGGATTTACCGGCGTCCTTGAAGAAAGCGACGGTATCATGGATCATAGCCAGATTCTCTTCCAGGCTGACCTTAAGGACTTCCTCGGCGTGTAGATCCCAGCTCTTGCCAAAGAGCGTGATGGCGTCGGTACCGGCGGCGAGTAGGCTTTTCACGTTAGCGTCCTCAGACGCTTTTATACCCTTTTTCCGTGTGGCGCCGAAGGCGCAGAGCTTCGCCGTCTTAAGGTCCAATTCTTTAGCCATGCGGAAGAATTCCAAATCCTTTGGATTAGACCCTGGGTTGCCGGCTTCTATCCAGGCTATACCCAGCTCATCCAAAGCCTTAGCTACCGCCAATTTATCTCTAACCGAAAACGCGACTCCCTCGCTTTGAGCGCCGTCGCGCAGGGTGGTGTCAAATATCTCGATATCGGGCGCGAAAACCTTATTAGACACTCGATTCCTCCTTTAGCTTTTCAACTTGTTCGGCTGAAGCCCTGCCATTGCCGCCATTTAGGACAGCGGTTAGCTCCCATTCCATGGCGTTTATGGCGGCGATATAGGCTTTGATAGTGGATTCGATTATGTCGGTGGATAAGCCGCGGCCGTTCCAGCGCCGTCCGTCAAAGCCAATCTTTACGGTCGCTTCTCCCTGAGCGTCTTCACCGCCGGTCACGGCGTCTAACTCATAGGACTCAAGGTCCACGTCTTTTCCGACTATCTCGTTGATAGCTTTGAAGGCGGCGTCAATCGGGCCATCGCCGATAGCGGCTTTTTCCAGCACCGCGCCATCCTGGCGAATCAAACGTATGGTGCTGGTAGCGCTAAGACTGGAACCGGAATTCACTACCCAGCGGTCTAACTTATAGGTTTCCGGTACCGCGGCGGCCGCGCCGGCGATCATCGCTTCCAAATCGCGGTCGCTGACGGTTTTTTTCTTATCGGCTAGAACTTTAAACTGGGCGAAAGCCCCTTCTACCGCTTCCGGGCTTAGGGTAAAGCCAAGATCGCTCAGCCTTTCCTCAAAAGCGTGGCGGCCGGAATGTTTACCCAAAACCATACGGTTACGCGGTAGACCGACTGATTCGGGCGTCATTATTTCATAGGTGGCCCGATTGGCCATAACGCCATGCTGATGGATGCCGGCTTCATGCGCGAAGGCGTTTTCGCCGACTATGGCCTTATTGGGCTGAACCCGGATGCCGGTAACCTTGCTGACTAGGCGGCTCGCCGCGTATATCTGCGTGTTGTCCACCCGGCAGTCAAGCCCTAAAAGTTCCTTGCGGGTTCTCAAGCTCATCACAAGCTCTTCCAAAGAGGCGTTTCCGGCGCGCTCGCCTAGGCCGTTAATGGTGCATTCCAGCTGGTCGGCGCCAGCTATAGCCGCTTCCAGGCTGTTAGCGACAGCCAGCCCTAAATCGTTATGACAATGGACGGATATCGCCGCTTTAGCGATATTTGGGGTGTGCGCCTTTACATAGGCTACCAATTTGCCGAATTCACTCGGTAGGGCGTACCCGACGGTGTCCGGAATATTAACCGTCGTGGCTCCGGCCTCAATAACCGCGAAAAAAACCGCGCAGAGGAAATCGGGATCGCTGCGTGACGCGTCCTCAGCGGAAAATTCCACATCGGGACAGTATTTTTTGGCATAGCTTACCGCGGCTACCGCTCTTTCCAAAACCTTATCCGGGCTCATTTTCAGTTTATATTCCATGTGGATGGGCGAGGTGGCGATAAAGGTATGTATGCGCGGTCGTTCGGCGGTTTTCAAAGCTTCCCAACCAGCGTCTATGTCTTTTTCCAAAGCCCGGCATAAACCGGCGACCGAGGAGTTTTTAATAAGCTGGGCAACCGCCTTGACAGCCTTAAGATCGCCCGGGCTGGCGGCTGGAAACCCCGCTTCCATAACATCCACGCCCATGCGTTCCAACTGTTTAGCGACTTCCACTTTTTCCTGTAAATTCATGGAACAACCGGGAGCTTGTTCTCCATCGCGGAGAGTGGTATCAAAAATCGAAATTGTACGGGCCATCGCGGCCTCCTTAATTGTTTGGTTTGCCGGCCATAACGCTCAGCGGATAGCTTCTCGGTTTAACGCTAAGCGCGGCGGCCGGCCTCAGCTGACAGGTGTGCGTTGAACGGAGCGGAACGCGCGGGCGCCGGACCTTGTCACGACGTCCGCGCCTTCTAGAGACCAAAGGCTGACCCGAAGGCCGCTAAGGGACAAAGCCGCACATATTGTTTTCTTGTATTGAATTGACATAAAGCCTCCTTCACGCCGTCACGGCGTGATTGGAATTGGGAATAAGGCACCTCACGGCAGGAGGGAGACGAATACACCGGAACAAAGACGGCTTTTGCCGTCTGGTTTCGGCGTCATCAACCCGGTAAGCGCGGGTGCCGGTTAAATGTTAAGGCTAAGTACGAGGGAGCCCCGTTCCAAGGCGGCCAGCCCGGTGCGGGCTAGTTCCAGGATGCCATAGGGGCGCAGGAGGAGGAGGAGGCCTTCCAGCTTATCGGAATCGCCGGTAGCCTCCAGGGTAATGGTGGTGGGGGAGACATCGATTACGCGTGAGCGGAAAATGGTCGCGATCTCTATAACGGCTGGCCGATTGTTTTCATCGGCTTTAATCTTAACCAACATGAGTTCGCGGCGGACGCAGGAAGAGGCTTCCAGTTCGCGGACCGCGATAACATCCACCAGTTTTTCTAATTGTTTGACGATTTGGTCCAGAATAGCCTCATCGCCGCTAACGGCGATAGTCATGCGGGACACGGACGGGTCATCCGTTTCGCCCACGGTTAAGCCGTCGATATTATACCCGCGACGACTGAATAGGCCGGAAACCCGACTGAGCGTACCCGATCGGTTTTCCACCAAGGCCGACACCACATGTCGTTTCATGTCTACCTCCAAGACCCCCCAGGGATCCTTTTTTTATCCATCCGGTGGCTTCCGCGCCGCCGGTTTATAACGAGGCCCGATAGGCCCCTAGGAAACTGAAATCCTCGGTTTTTTCTTTCAAGGCTTCAAGAGCTTTGTCAAAAGCCCCTTCCTCTTCCGGTATGGACAGATCGGCGTAAAAAAGATACCGCCAGGGTTTACCGGGAATAGGGCGGGACTCCAGCTTGGACATATTTATGCCGCGATCGCTGAGGACTTTTAAGCAGGTGAAAAGCGAACCCGGCTCATTCGGAGTGGAAAAGACGATGGACGCTTTATTGAGCGGTCCGCCGGACAAGCCCGATGGTATAGGCGCCGCTGTCTTTTCGTCTCGTCTGGCCACAATGACAAAACGGGTATAGTTGAGCGGATTTGTTTCTATTCCCGCCTTAATAACCTTTAGACCGTGTATGTCCGCGGCTATTTCGCTGGCTATGGCGGCGTACTGCGCTCCACCGTCCCGTTTCAATGAGGCTGCCGAGCCTCCGGTGTCCACGCAGGGTTCTAGGGTCCATTCCGGATGTTTATCCAGGAATTCGCGGCATTGGGCGAACCCCTGGGGATGGCTACGTACAACTCGAATCTTATCCAGCGTCACGCCTTCACCGCCCAAGAGGCAATGAACGATACGGAGCTTCAGCTCGCCGACAATGGCTATATCGGGATAGCGCATGAAAAGGTCGTAATTTTCGTGGACGGATCCCGCTAAGCTGTTTTCCACGGGGATAACGCCGAACCGGGCTTTAGCCTCCAGCACCGCGTCAAACACGGCGGCAAAGGAGGAAACGGCCAACCTGGACGCGTCTTCGCCAAAGGCGCGGACCAAGGCTTGTTCGGCGTAAGCGCCGCGCTCGCCGCAGAATACGGCTGTTCGTTCGGCATCGGGAGCTTGGCTTTGGCTTGTCAGGTCAAGCGCCGCCGCGCCCTCGCCGGCGGTAGAACCGGCGCGGCTATCCGTTGGCCGTGGGGTGCGCAGAAGTTCCTTGCCCACGACCGGCGCTAGCGCCTCAATATCGCGCATCAGTTTTTCGAACTGTTCAGGGTACAAGGATTGAGGACCGTCGGATAGGGCCTCATCCGGCCGCGGATGAACCTCCACCGTTAAGCCGTCGGCGCCGGCGGCGACGGCGGCCAAGGCCGCGCGGCTTACCATGGCTCTGATGCCGACGGCGTGGCTGGGATCAACGATTACCGGCAAATGCGATAATTTTTTAACCACCGGGATGGCGGATACGTCCAGGGTGTTTCTGGTATACGTTTCAAAGGTGCGTATGCCGCGTTCGCACAGGATCACATCCTTTGTTCCCGCGGCTAAGAGGTATTCGGCGGCCATAAGCCATTCTTCTATAGTAGCTGACGGTCCGCGTTTAAGCAGAACCGGCTTACAAAAGGAGCCTACTTTCTTTAAAAGTTCAAAATTTTGCATATTGCGCGCGCCAATCTGAAAAACATCCACTAAATCTTTCATGGCATCGGCTAATTCCGGGGATACCACCTCAGTGACTATGGGCATGCCCAGTTTTTCCCCAGCTTCCTTCATATAAACAAGGCCCTGCATGCCTAAGCCCTGGAAGGCGTAGGGACTGGTTCTCGGTTTATACGCTCCGCCGCGCAGCAGTACGGCGCCGGATTCACGGACTCGTTCCGCTGTTTCCATGATTTGCTCGCGGCTTTCAACCGCGCATGGACCGGCTATAACCGATATCCGCGATCCGCCAATCTTTACCGCCCCGATTGAAACTATGCTGTCTTCGGTTTGTGTTTCCCGCGATGCTAATTCATAGGGTTTGGACGTAGCCGCGACCCGCTCCACGCCGGGAAGGAGGCTTAATTCCCTCACATCCAGTGTTCCTTTGCCAAGGGCTCCCAATATATCGTCATCACCAAAGCGTTGTTCCCTCACTTTGAAGCCGCGCTCGGTCAAATGGACGCGAACCCGCTCCTTATCGGCGTGAGAGATTTGTTTGGACAAGACGACGATCATGAAGCCTCCTGAAAGCTATGGCGGATAAAGCGCCTTATAGGGATATTAAATATTTAGCGTAAGATTGACAAGGTGTTATTGCATGAATATGCGCGAATATTGCTTGTTTTTGTATCTTTTTGCATGATATCTGATAATAGTAAAGGAACTAAAACCAGACTAAAGAACCTACGCTCTATACTTTATTTTACATACTTTCCCTGGTTTTTACATCAGCTTAACCAAGCCTCCGTGATTATTCGCTATGTTTTATACCGGACGGAGGTGAATTGATGAAACCTGGCGAGGGTATGATCGTTCAAGCGGTTAAGGAAAAACCGATAAGGACGCCGGGGCAGAAACGGCAGCTATGGGTAGCGTTGATCTTCTTGGCGATCATAGCCGGCGGCGTTTTCGCGGCGTATAAGCTGCTGTTGGGAAACCAGAAGAGCTATGTTCTCAAAAATTTCAGCACCGCGGCGGCGGCGATAATGGATTTGGACAATACGGCTCAAGGCGCGGGCTCGGTAGAGGTTTTGGTTCAACTGAAGATCCTCAGCGAGGCGGCGGGCTATGCCGATGAAAGCTATGTGGAAAACGGCGGGAAGGTGGTCTTGGGTCAAACCTTAGCCCGTCTGGATATGCCTGATCTGGAAAAAACCCTGCGTAAAGCCGAGGACAGCCTTGAGGAAAGCTTGCTGACCTTGGATAAGTATATAATTCAGACCGATTTCGCCATAGCTAAGGCGGAACGAGCCATCGCGAAAACAAAACGGGACATAGCGGACGCGGAAGAAGAGCTTGCCTCCACAACCAAGCTCGCCGCCGCCGGCGTATCCAGCCAAAGCGATATAAAAGCAAAGCTTGACGCGCTGACTCAACTCCGGTCAAACCTGTTTGACGCGGAAGAAGCATTAGCGGAAACCAAGCAAATCTATGAGATCGATTTAAAGCTAAAACGCAAGGCGATAGACGATCTGGAAGAGACTATACGCGAATACCGCGATCAACTGTCTAAGGCCGTGGTTACTAGTCCCTTAGCCGGTGATATCCTCAGCGTTAACGGCAACCTGCTTGTGCCTGGCAGCCGAATCGCCGCTTCCGCGGAATTGTTTACCGTCGGCGATCCCAGTTCCGCTCAAGCCGTGGTTGAGGTGGATGAGGCTTACGCGCCGCTGATAAAGGTTGGCGATAGGGCGCGGCTTTTGGTGGGAGGCGCTTGGACCGATGGCCAAGTAAGCAGCGTTGGCAAAGTGGCGGTCCTGTCTTCTGACGGGGTTACATCGACTATCGAAATAAAGATTAAGCCGGATGTTCTCGCTTCATCCTTTATCCAAGGAGCGAGCGTTACGGCGCAGTTTCCTCTGGGCGCGCGCGAGGGCGTTCTCACCTTGCCCAGGGGCGCGTACCTAACAACCGGAAACCAAAAGTATGTTTATGTGGTTGAAGGGGATAAAGCTTATAGGCGGACGGTCGCCTTTGGCGAGATTAAGGACAGCTTGGTGGAAGTGAGCGCTGGGTTAAAAGCCGGCGAAACGGTTATTACCAGCGGATATCAGAACTTTATCGAATTTGAGGAAGTCCAGATCATTAGGACAGGAGGATCTAAATGATTCAGCTAACGGATATAGGGCGGCAGTACGATTTGGGCGAAACCAAGGTGGACGCTCTTAAGAATATCAGCTTGACTATTGAACGCGGCGAATATATCGCCGTCGTCGGGCCGTCCGGTTCGGGAAAGTCCACTCTGCTACATGTGCTAGGTATTTTGGACCAGGCGACCTCCGGAATTTACACGCTGGAAGGCCACGATATAACCCGCTTGCCCGATAAGGAACAGGCGCGGATACGGAATCGGCATTTTGGTTTCGTGTTCCAAAGCTTCAACCTATTCTCCGATATGAGCGCTATAGAAAACGTCATGGTGCCGATGCGTTACGCCGCCGTTCCAAACAAAGTAGGCCGAGAGCGCGCCGCCGCTCTGCTGGAGAAGGTGGGCTTATCCCATCGCGTCCATCATCTGCCGATGATGCTGTCTGGCGGCGAGCAACAGCGTGTGGCTATAGCGCGGGCCTTGGCTAATGATCCTGACCTTATTTTCGCCGATGAGCCCACCGGTAATCTGCCGAGCGACAAGGGCGAGGAAATTTTACGTATTCTAGAGGACCTAAACGCCAATGGCGCTACCGTCGTCATGGTTACGCATAATCCCGATCAGGCTAAGCGCGCTAAGCGCATCATTCGTATCAAGGACGGACTCCTGGAAGGAGACGAATATGCGAATCGGTGATGAGGTCAGATTTAGCCTTAAGGGGCTGTTCGCGCGGCCTGTGGAAACCGGCTTTCTGATTCTCGGTATCGCCCTGGGCATTGGCGCGACAGCCACCGGTTTGTCTCTGTACATACATACGGTCAAAGTGGGCAATGATTTAGTGAATCTTCCCCAATACCGTGAAGTAATCGTGACGCCGGGCATAGATTCCGAAAACGCCGACGCCCCCGCTCTCCTTGTGGAGAGTACCCGGCCAGTCAATTTTTCGTCGGATGATTTAAGGGCGGTTGAGGAAATCCCCGCGGTATCACACGCTTATCTTGTGCGCGAAACCGAATATCGCTTGGGTAACGTGCCTCTGAGCGATCAGGCTTTGCCTGGCGGCGGTCAAGTTATCTTTGAAAG
>CAZJJK010000030.1:13424-26303 GCA_964546285.1 uncultured Treponema sp.
GGTGGGAGTCTATGCGGGCTGAAAGCGAGGCTATGGTGTCCGAAACGCTTGAGTTGAGCGATCCCGAGCCTCTGCTTGAGGAAATGCCGGGTAAAATGGTCAGTCCCGCTTTCTTTGAGGCTATGCGCTTGGAAGCTGTCGAAGGTTCCGTATTCACCGAGCTTGAGGCGGAAAATCGCGACCGGGTGCTTGTTTTGGGTTCCAATTTGGCGGAGAGCTTGTACGAAGACGGAAAAAGCTTTGGCCGACAGATCATTATGAACCGGCAAATTTACACTATTATAGGAGTCCTGAAAGAAACCGGCACCGATATCGATAATTTTGGCTTTACACCCTACTTCATTTCGTTCTTCGCGGGGCGTTTCAACGCCGTTTCCGTCAATTTCATGGTGGCTGATCCCGCTGATTTGGATGATGCCGAAAGCCAGATTACGCACTATTTCACTCAGAAACACGGTATCGTGTCCGTCAATACGCCCAGACGTCAGGCTGAGGAAGCTAATCGGCGAAACGCCCGTTTGGCGATCATTATTCTGTTTTTAGCTGGTTCTGGCTTTTTTATCGCCGTGGTAAATGTATCCAATATTCTATTAAGCCGGACTATTCGGCAATTCCGCTCTATCGGTATACATAAGGCGCTTGGCGCTTCCCGCTCCGATATTTTTAGTCTTTATTTTACTGAATCGTTGTTTTTATCCTTGGCTGGCATGGCTCTTGGCATCGTCTTTACCGTGTTTTTATCGTTGCTCCTAAAAACGCGCTTGTCGTCCGGCGCTATGTCTATGTCCGGTCTCCTAATCGGGATTATCGCGTCCACGCTAATCACTATACTTATAACCCTCTACCCGTCGTACCAGGCTTCAAAGGTTCCGGCGGCTCAAGCGGTGAAAATGGAGTAAGCTATGGAGACTATTATCACTTCATTGCGCCGGCTGCTAAAAGACCCGGGGAAATCGTTATTGACTATCGGAACTATCAGTCTTGGGATAGCCGTTTTGATCTTAGCTCTTAGCCTGAGCGCTTTCTTTTCAGACGCTGTGGACGCTCTGCTTCATCGGGAAGGCATCGTGGTCGCTATCGGCAACGGCGAGTTCGGTTCGGATGGTACCTACGAGCAAGCGCGACCCGGAGTGTTTGACGCTACGCTGATACCCGCTCTGGAAGCCGATGTGCCGGGTTTAGAAGCGGCCGCGCCGATCATGAATATCGCTTGGCAATATGTGATTGTGGATGGTAATACGTATACGCCGCGATCCATGACGGCTTCCAGCGAAAAATACCTGGATGTTTTTAATCTAGAGCTGATCGCCGGCTCCAATTTTACCGCCGACGATGTTGAAAACGCGAAAGCGGTAAGCGTGATAAGCGCTGATTTGGCTGAATTGTGGTTTGGGAGCGCCGAAAACGCTGTCGGTAAGGCTATAAAGCCGTCAATGGGCGGCTCTCAAGCGCGCGGCGGCGATCGCGCCGAACGTTTTACCCTACCGGACTTTACGGTGGTCGGCGTTTACCAGGATCCCTTGGAAACACTGCGTAAGGCCTATGGCATCGCTGATTTGGTGATACCGAGTACCTCCTTTATGCCTGGCGGCATGGGCGGGCGGCAGCTGCTTTCGCGCTTCAGCAATTCGCTTGTGTACGCTCGTGTGCGAGCGGCTTCCGTCGCCGCCGCCGAATCCTATATCCGGTCCAGCATTAGCGGTCTTTATGGGCCCGATGTCACGATGACGGTATGGGAGGGTTCGCCTGATTCCAAGACGAGCGTAATTGACGATGTTAAGGAATCCATCAATACCTTCTCTATCATCACGAATATTTTAGGTTTCGTTCTCTTGTTCTCCGGTTCTATCGGTATACTAAGTATTATGCTGGTGGATGTTTTAAGCCGAGGTCGTGAGATAGCGCTTGAAAGAGCAATTGGAGCGTCAAAAAGCGTTATTATTAAAGAGTATATCGCTCGCTCGTTGATTCTTTCCGGACTTAGCTTGATTTTGGGTATCGCCTTAAGCTATCTCCTCAGCGAGCCTATATTGGCCTTAATTTTACCGGTTTTCTCAATTTTCCCCGCGTCTATCGTGGGCTCGCAATTGATCACCGTATGGGCTGTTTTTTTAGCCTCGGTATCGGCTTTAGCTATGGGAGCTTTGCTTGGCATGGTGCCAATCAATACGGCGGTTCAGCTTGATATTATCGAAGGTCTGAGGGATATATGAAACGCTTATTCGGTATAGTTGTCGCCGCCCTTCTGACGAGCGCCGCCGCTTCGGCTCAGGACGCGGAGAATCAACTGGAAGCGATAGTGGAACGGGCTATAGCGGATAATCCTAGTCTGAGCGCTCTCCGCGATAGTATAGCGGAACTCCGTCTGGAAAGACCGCGGGCATTAACGCTGGAGCAAACTAAACTGAGCCTGTCTGGCTCATATAGCGTCAAGCCGACTGGCGATGTTTTCGGCGGCGGCGCCAGCTTGTCCCTGCCCGTCGTGTCCCAGTTGTCGCTTGGCGCTTCCTATGATTTCGTCAAAGAATCCGCTTCGCTTAGCTTATCCGTTCAACCCTTCGCTAAGGGCGGCGACGCCGACGCCTGGTTGGATCAACTGACGGCGAAGGAATTGTCGTATAAGCAGGAAGAGGCTAAGCTCCGCTCCAGCGCTGAAAGCTTTTATGTGGCTATGGCGGCGGCCCTGGCGAAGCTGGAAATCGCGAAAGCGCGTTTCGATATAGCCGAAGCGTCATATAAAGGCGCGGTTCTTAAGTATGAGGCTGGTCTTCTATCGTATAAAGAGTATAGAAGCAAGGTTCAGGAATACCAGTCTAGTTTACAGGATGTTCTTAAGGCTGAACGGGAGTTGCTGAGCCAACGTAAAAACGCGTTGACGATATTCGGCGGCGTCGCCGTTTTGGATAAAGCCGAAACTTGGAAAGTAAGCGCCGACCAGTTGATCGCGGCCGCCGAGGAACTGGAAACAAGCCTTTCCGCCGCCGGGGCGCCTGATTCTTTGGATCTTATCCAAGCGCGGATGGATTTAGCCGCTTTAGAACGTGAGCAAAAGGCTACCCTGGTTTGGCAGCCGAATGTCTCAATGAGCGCGAAGTCCAATACCCCCTTTGATTCAGCCGAGTTGAGCGTCAGCTTGTCTATCAGTTTGGATCAGCTTAAGCTGGATGAAAAGACGAAGCTCGCTAGCGACATTGAGTTGAAACGTCTGGAAGTTGAGAGAAAGCGGCTTGAACTTGAATATTCGCTGAAGCAACAATTGATACAATGCGAAACCCTAAAGGAAAGCTTGGATATCAACCGTGCCGGCCTTCGTTTGACGGAGGAGGCGTATGAGGAAGCGAAGGTTCAAAACGCCGCCGGGACCTTGGATAAGGCTGATTTGGAAACAGCGCGGCTGGATTTAGAGGAAGCCGCCTTGGCTTTTACTCAAGCCGCCGCCGAATACCTGGCTAGTTGGCGGGCTTTACGGCTGTATTACTTAAAAAGTTATGATATTGGAGGAAAAGCGTTATGAAGAAGACCTTGGGCGTTAAGGCCCTTATTGGTTCCCTTATGCTGTTCTGTCTCCTAAGCGCGTCGGTATCGGCGGAGGAATTGACTTTTAGCGCTTATTTGGACGCGTATCTGGATGCTAGCCTTAGCGTAGCTGACGCTAAGACCGCCCTGGAAACCGCCGTTGTGGCCTATGAGGGAGGGACAGCCCGAAAAGCTTCCCCCGTGGAAATGGACAGTCTGCTCGCGTCTAAAGAGCGTAAGGCGATGGATCTCCGCGATCAAAATAACCAAGCGGTATATGACGCGTTTACGCTTTACTATCAGTATCGTACAGCCGTTCACGCCTTAACGATAGCTGACGGGCGCTTAAAACTGGCGGAAGAAGGAGCCGAGGGAGATAAGAGCCAGTACGATTTGGGTTTAATATCGGAAACCGAATATTTGAACAAGCTTTTAAGCCTTAAAAGTGTCCGCGACAGTCGGGAAAGCGCCCGCCGCGGCCTGGAGGACCTTGAGCGGAAAATCGCTCGTTCTCTCGCCTCCGCCGAGGCCCCCCTCCTTCCGCCCGCGCTTATCCCGGAGGCTGAAGACCTGCTTCCCGGGCTTGTCGCGGTCTCGGAAAAGAGCGTTTTAGACGCCGATGCCGAGCTTTATACCGCGGCGGCCAATTTGCTTATTAAGGAAAAGGCCTTTTCCGTAATTTCATCGTCAGCGTACGCCAAGGCTACCGAAAAAGAAGACGCCGAGGATCAATACCTTAGCGCCAAACGCGCCTATGATAAGGCTTTACAGGCGGCTGAGGACGCCGCTCTCAGCTTGGCGCGGTCTATGGCGGACCTTGTATCCTCCTATGAGAAACTAAAAATTCAGCTGCGGGTTTCGGAAATAGAATTAGAGTCCTCCTCTCTAAAGCGCGATTACGGTGAAAAGACCCAACTGGATTACGAAAGTTCCCGCTTTGACCGCCAAGCGAAACTGGATGAATACGCCCAATTTTCCTATAAGATCATACAGAAGAACTTGGAAGCCTTAGCGTTAACCGGAAAGGACTGCGCCGCGTATTTGAAGGCGACCATCAAATAAACCCCGCCGCTTGGGAGGAGCTTATGTTGACGCCCCTCCCCCCGCCATGCCCTAATAGAGTATGGCTATCGATCTAACGGAATTGAGAGCGAAGCGCGCGTTTATAATCGATATGGACGGCGTTATCTATCATGGCAACCGGCTCCTTCGCGGGGCGGCTGAGTTTGTGGATTGGCTGGAAAGCGAGAATAAAGTCTACCTGTTTCTGACTAATTCCAGCGAACGCTCGCCGGTGGAGCTGTCGCAAAAATTAGACCGTCTGGGAATACGGGCGGGCCCGGAACATTTCTATACCAGCGCGTTGGCTACCGCCTCTTTCCTGGCCACCCATAAGCCGGGCGGTTCCGCCTATGTTATTGGCGAGCCGGGTTTGACTAACGCCCTGTATGATGCCGGCTTTACCATGAACAATGTCAACCCGGATTATGTAGTGGTTGGTGAGGGGCGAGGGTACGGTCTGGAGGCGCTGGAGCGGGCTGTCCGTTTGGTGCTGAAAGGGGCGAGGCTTATCGGGACAAATCCCGATTTATCAGGCCCGGCGGAGGATGGTTTGGTGCCAGCCTGCGGCGCCCTTGTGTCTCCCATCGAGCTGGCCACCAGGGTAAAAGCGTATTTTGTTGGTAAGCCGAATCCCTTAATGATGCGCCACGCTATGAAAAAGCTTGGCTCGGTCCGCGAGGAAACGGCCATTGTGGGCGACCGCATGGATACCGATATTGTGGCTGGCGTGGAAGCGGAGATAGAAACGGTGCTGGTCCTGTCAGGGGTAAGCTCGGCCACGGATATAGCCCACTACGCCTACCGGCCGCGCTATATTTTGGAAGGGGTGTTCGAGATACCAGCCTGACCGGCAACGGTCTAACGGGAGAAGGAAATGGCGGATAATACCGAAAATTATGTGTCTGATATTCATGACCAAGCTTATGAAGCGCGCTTTTTGGCTAAAAAATTAGACGCGCGTTGCCTTGTCAACGCTGACTCCCGTCAGCGCGAAACGCTGAATGGTCAATGGTCCTTTGGGATCGATTGGTACGATACCTGTAAACGCGCCGCTTGGTATAGGGAAGAACTCCACGACGAGGCCGGCCGGCTGAAGCCGGTGGATTGGGAGTGGGACGCCTTGGAACAGACGCCGGTTCCTTCCTGTTGGAACCTGCGAAACCCCGAACTGCGTTATTTTGAGGGTTCCGGCATATATACCCGGACTTTTCGCGTTGAAATACCCAAAGCGGGCGAACGGGTTTTTATCCGTTTTGAGGGAGCTCAGTATAGAACCGTTGTTTTTTTGAATGGACACTTTATTGGCTACCACGATGGCGGCTCCACTCCCTTTTCCGCTGAGTTAGGTCCTTTCCTCCAGGTTGAGAATCGTCTTATTGTCGTCGTTGAGACGCGCTTAAAAAAGGATAGGGTGCCGCCCGACAATACCGATTGGTTCAATTACGGGGGGCTTTACCGCGATGTCTATCTTTTCCGCGTGCCTTCCGCGTTTATAAAGGATTGGTTTGTCAGACTAGTTCCGGACGGCGATTTTTCCGCCATCGATATCGATATAACAACTGGGGGAGGCGCCGAGGATGATCTGTCCAGCGCCTGGTTTGCAACCTTGTCCTTGCCCGAACTTGGCCTTGAAGAGCGTATTCCTATCCGTAATGGAAAGGGCAAAAAACGCTTTTCGGCAAAGCCCGACCTGTGGTCTCCCGCGAATCCTAAATTGTATGAGCTGCGCTTAGACTTATTCCGCGAGGGCGAGGCTCCGACCGCCGAGGCTCCGACCAGACAAATGCTTGACCGAGTGACTGATCGCATCGGCTTCCGTGAGCTAAGGGTCGCTGGCCGCGATATCCTGCTTAATGGCCAGCCTATCTTCCTTAAGGGTATCTGCGTCCATGAGGACCATATAGAACTAGGCAAGACGACGACAGAGGCTGTTATCAGGGAAACGATACGGCATTTAAAAGAGCTTAACGGCAACTATCTGCGTCTGGCTCATTATCCCCACGATCCGCGCTTCGCTAAAATCGCCGATGAGGAAGGGCTCCTATTGTGGGAAGAAGTGCCGGTGTATTGGGCGATGGATTTCGCCAATGCGGCTGTTTACGCCGACGCCGAAAACCAGCTGGCTGAACTGATCCTCCGTGATCGCAACCGCGCTAGCGTCGCGATCTGGTCAGTTGGTAACGAAAACGCCGATACCGAAGAGCGGCTCCGATTTATGTCTAAGCTCGCGGCGAAAGCCAGGGAATTGGACGGCAGCCGGCCGGTTTCCGCCGCCTGCCTAATCAACACCACGCGCTTGGCGATTGAGGATAGACTGGTTGATGCTCTTGATATTATCGGCATCAACGAATACTACGGCTGGTATGACCCCGATTTTTCAAAACTGCCACAAATTTTGGAGAATTCGCGGCCTGATAAACCAGTGGTAATTTGCGAATTTGGCGGCGGCGCCCGCGCCGGATTCCGCGGAAAGTCCGATGAGTTCTTCACTGAGGATATGCAGGCTGGGCTATACCGGAGGCAGATCGACGTTATTCGTGACTGCGCTTATATTAAGGGTATGACGCCATGGATACTTTACGATTTTCGCTGTCCTAGGCGGATAAACCGTTATCAGGCGGGTTTTAATCGGAAGGGCTTAATAGACGCTGACCGTTCGTCAAAGAAACTGGCTTTTATGGTTTTGGCCGCTTTCTACGCCGACCTGAAATAACGACGACTATACTTTTAGCCGCCGATTCTCTTTATTTCCTCTATTTCTTCGCGGGTAGTGATCTCTTCCGCGATAAAGTAGTCGTACACCTGTTGAGCCCGGTCCTTAAAGGCTTGGCGTTCTTCCGGGCTTAGAACCGTGACCAGCATGGCGTTTTTTATCACCTCATACGCTCTAACCGCTTCGGTTCGTACTAATTCATTGTTGTAGCGCATGGATTCCTCGGCGCATTGCTTAAGCACCCGCTGTTGCTCCGTGGAGAGAGCCTCGTACCAGGCCGGATTGACGATGAAGGGATCGGGATGGAATTGATAATCCAATAATGTAAGATATTTTTGCACTTCGTAGAATTTCATCGCTTCTATATTGATAAAGGGGTTTTCCTGACCATTGGCTACCCCATTTTTAAGCGCCGCGTAGGTATCGCCGTAGGGTAGTTGGACAACGGCGGCCCCAAAGGCTTCCATCGTTTTGTCAATCGTTCTGACGCCAGGCGTCCTGATAACTAAGCCCCGTAAATCATCTGGGCGAACGATAGGCCGCGTGTTATTGGTAATTTGCCTAAACCCCCCGGCGTCGCCGGTGGTAAGCACCAAAAGGCCGTTGTTTTTGGCGTCGGCGGCTATCCAATCGCCGATGGGCCCCATCGTCACCTTTTCTATTCCGTTAAGGTTGTCAAACAGAAAGGGGAGGGTGTACACCAGCAGTCTCGACGAAACCCGTTCAAAAAGGCCCCCGCGTGTACCCTGCAACTCTCCAGCCCGCACCGCGTCCTGCATGGCCGCCTCGTCGCCTAATTGGGCGGCCGGGAAAATCCTAACGACGATAGCGCCGCCGCTACGCTCTTCCACAAGTTCTTTGAATTTGAGCAAGGATTTATGGCGGGGATGGGACACGGGCTGAGCATGCCCTATATTCATCACGATAATTTCCGCGGCGGCACCGCCTCCGGTTTCTTCCAAGCCGCCCGCGGCGAAAACCGAAGCGACGGTCAGAACCGTCAAGGCCGCGGCTAGGGTAGCGGCGCGAGCCTGTCCCTGCCTCATGGTCTAGCTCCTTGGCCGCCTACAACTAAAAAACCGCTGAGACAGCCGCCGTCATTTTAAAGTATTTTGACGACGGCCGCCAGCGGTTTTAATCGATCTTATAAAATTGGCCTTATCACCGCTTAGGCGTTTTCAGCTGTTTCCTCTTCTCCGCTGGACCCGCCTTTTATCATATTCACTATTTCCTTAACGATGCGGGCGATGGAATAGACGCACATTATGGCGGATGAGACGGGTATACAGACATACAAAAACTGTTTAGGAATTTGGAAAATGGCGGTTACCTCGCCGGCTTTATTCATCAAATTCCACGAATAGGTGAAGAGTATCACCATGAATAAAAGATTGACCGCTTCTAAGAGCAGTCGATATAGGGTTTTGCCTCTCCCCGCCGGAACGCGTCGGTAAATCCAATCCCCCGCGGAAAAATGCCCGCCGGTAATCCATACGGAGGCCGCCCCATAAAAAACCATAGCGGCGAAGCAAAGCTCCACAATCTCATCCAGCCAATGGAAGGAGGTGACTGGGAGAAAACGGTTAAGAATATTGAGAGAGAGAATAATCATCAATATCATGAACATGGCTATGGCGATATATTTGATTATCGTACGCGTTATCGTATCCAGCTTTGACAGAACGCTTAAAAATGTGTTCATTACGCTCTCCTATTCCGCGCCCATGACAAGGTTGGGTAGGAAGGTGGATATCTCCGGTACATAGGCGATAATTATAGTGATAATAAGAACGCCAATAACATACGGGAGTGCTTCTTTCCCTAATTTGAGGATATTGACCTTTGCGAAACCGGCGACGGCGTATAAACACATGCCTACCGGCGGGGTAAGGTTACCTATCATGATGAGCAGGGTCATCACGACGCCAAGATTGATAAGGTCAAATCCGTACATTTGAGCTATGGGCAGGAAGATTGGGATGGTAATAAAGAAAATGGCGTTGCCCTCAAGGAACATACCGAGGACTAGAATCACCACTATTATCAAAGCCATAACGCTTGGTCCCGACGCGCTCATTTCGGCCAGCGACGCGATCATATTATCCGGGATCTGTTTGTATAAAATAAACCAGCCAAAGAAGTTGGCTACCGCCATAATAAAGAGGAGCGCGGTTGAGCTTTTAATGGTGTCCCAGAAGATTTTAGGCAGGTCTTTAAGATGGAGGTCTCTATAAATTAAGCCTAAAATAATGGCGTACACGCATACCACGACCGACGCTTCCGTGGGGGTAAAAAGACCTGATAAGATGCCGCCGATGATGATGACTGGAGCCATCAGCGGGAAAAAAGCGCCCTTGGTGGCCGCCCATACTTCAGGCAGTTTAGCTCGTTCGGAGCGGGGGAAGCCGCGCGGTTTCGCCATAATAGCGATGATGATCATTTCAGCTAAGGCCATCAAAATACCAGGAATAAAACCGGCTAGAAACAGCCGTGGAACGGAAACCATGGTAAGGGCGCCGTAGAAGACAAAGGGAATGGATGGGGGAATGATAGGGCCGATGATGGATGAGGTAGCGACCAAGGTGGCGGAAACGACAGGTTTATACCCTTGATCCACCATCGCTTTATGTTCAATCTGGCCTAGTCCGGCGGCGTCCGCGACCGCTGAACCGGACATGCCGGAAAAGATGACAGAGGAAATGACGGAAACTTGTCCAAGCCCGCCTGGTATATGGCCCACCAGCGCCTTAGCGAAGCGGAAGATGCGGTTGGTGATGCCGCCTGTGTTCATCAAATTGCCCGCTAATATAAAGAAGGGAACGGCCAATAAGGTCATACCCGTAGTGCCGTAATACATCCTTTGCGGCAACATCGCCAAAAAACTGCCTTCACCCAAACCGATGAAGAAAAGGGCGGATGTTAAACCTAAGGCGATTACTATGGGGATATTTAGCAAAATGAGAACCAGAAGGACGGCGAAGATCGCGAATGTCAGCATATGGGACTCCATAATCCGCCAGCCGCTTATTCAGCGGCGGCTTAAAACAAAGCCCTCCTGTTCAGAATTGGACAGGAGGGCTCGCGTCATGTTTAGGATACTATTGGGCTTTTTCCATTAAAGCTTGGAAATAATTATAATTAGCGGCTCCAACCTGTTTTTTCAGTTCTTCCCAAACGGAAGCGGCGGCGGCTTTGAAGGGGGCGGTATCAGGATAATAAACCTTCATGCCGAGTTTCTTTAGTTCCTCAATCTGTCCGGCTTCCTGTTCCCTAACCAGTTTTGTCATATAAGCACCGGCGTCCTCGGCCTCGTCTATAAGGATGGCTTTCTGACCGGGGGTGAGCTTGTCAAACGCTTTCTTGTTCATAAGAAGATGGGTTGAATTGTAGGTGTAGTTAAGCATGGACAAATATTTCTGGGTTTCGTACATCTTATTGGAGTAGATTGTGCCGATCGGGTTTTCCTGGCCATCCACGACGCCCTGCTTTAAGGCCATGGGTAGTTCCGTAAAGGCTATGGTCTGCGCTGTTCCGCCTAAAGCGTTGACCGTTGCCGAGTTTACAAAATCTGGGGGTGTGCGGATCTTGAGTCCCTTGAAGTCTTCCACTTTCTGAATGGGGCGGGTGGACGTGGTATAGGTCCTGAATCCATATTCCCAGCGCGCCATGTATTTGAACCCGGCTTTTTCCAAATCTGGCGTGACCCAATTGATGAAGTCGCCCTGGAAGAACTTATCCGTCGCGGCATAGTCCTTAAACGCGAAGGGGCCGGTCACTAGGTTGAATTTTTGCACATATTTAGCGGCGGCCGGTTCGGTTGGGATGGCGAAATCCACAGCGCCCATTACCACTTGTTCCAGTATTTCCTGAGAATTACCCAGCTTGGAATTTGGATAGATGGTAATCTTCACCGCGCCATCGGTCTTTAACTCAACGGCTTCAGCGAATTGGACGGCGGCTAGGTGCATAGGATGACTTTCCACTGAATAGTGAGCCAGTTTTAATTGCACCGTTTTCTGAGCGAAAGCCGCGGCGACCGTGCTAAGGACCAGCACGGCGATAAGAATACGTTTCTTCATTTGTCTACCTCCTAGCGGCTAACGCCGCCTCCGGAAGTATATACCAGTCAAAAAAGGTAATATTTGCATTTTATTGCGATTTTATGAGAAGTTTTGCTTCGGGCTTCTCTGGCAAGAGGGAACGATATTCGCTTGGACTAACGCCTGTGCGCCGCTTGAATACCCCAGCGAAATAGGCCGGATCGGAAAAGCCGGATAATTCGCACACCTGTTTCATTGGGAGACTAGAGTCCGCTAATAATTCTTTCGCTTTACTGATACGCTTTTCACACAGATAATCGGAAAAGGTACGACCAAGCGCGGTTCTAAAAATACGGCTGAAATGATAGCGGCTTAAGCCTACAGCTTCGCTCACCTCGTCTAGGGAGGGATTGTCCTTCCAATGCGCGTCTATATAGCGAATAGCGGAGTTAATTAAGCGACGCCGCGGGTCGGAACGCTCGGTCAGGGCTTGGGCTAGGTCTATTAATGAGGTGATAAGAATATCGATCGTTTCGTCAGTTGATCTGGCGCGGCTTAAGGCTTCAGCGGCGGCGTCCGCGTCATAAGCCTTGCCTAAATCGGCCTTTATGGAACTATCCACCTGGTAGACAAGCCATTGCGCCGCGTTCCGCACCTCAGGCAATTCCGCGTCGGAAGGGCGGCGCGAACTAAAAGCGCTCCGTGTCAGCGACTCTATATCCTTCTCTGAAGCTTGTTTGATGGCTTGAACCAGACGCGGCGCCAGATCACGCAGATCATAAGGGCCAAAGCCGTCAGTCCCGCCGGTAGCTCGCAGCGCTGTCACGGCGCGGTCCATCGCTTGGGAAAAAACCTCCGCTGATAAGGGCTTAAGTAAAAAATCATCGGCTCCTACCTTAAAAGCCGATCGCGCGTAATCCAGTTCGCCGTAAGCCGTTAGGAAGACGATCCTCGTTCGTTGGTCAAAACGGCGGATAGCCGCCGCGGCCGTTAAGCCGTCCATGCCGGGCATACGTATGTCCATGACGATGATGTCAGGGCGAAACCGGGAAGCAATGGAAACGGCCTCAATACCGTTGGCGCCCTCCTCAAACTCCGTAAAACGACCGTCTTCCCTGGCGAAAACAGTCAAAGCTTCACGTTCAACCGGCTCATCGTCTACTATCAGCAGCTTTATCCCGTTTTTCATTGCCTTCCCTCCTAAGAATAAGACGTACCGTTGTGCCTTGGTCCGGTTTTGAGCGAAGGCTGAGGCAACGTGGGTCGCCGGTGAACATACGAAGCCGTTCGCGTACGTTGGCTATACCGATGGAAGGCGAGCGCGCGAAACCGTTTCCGGCGCGGGCTACGGCTTTTAGCCTTTCAGCGCTCATTCCTATTCCATTGTCTTGTACGCTTATTACCACACCCCTGCGCTCCCGCTTAACGTTGACCTGTATAACGCCGCCGCTTAACTTGGGCTCTAGCCCATGGGCAAAGGCGTTTTCCACCAAGGGTTGAAGGGTAAAGGATGGCAGCCTAATGCGTTGCGCGTCATCGATAGAACAG
>CAZJJK010000030.1:26403-29525 GCA_964546285.1 uncultured Treponema sp.
AGGGCTAGAAATTCGGACTCCTTTAGCAGTTTTTTATTTCTCTCATTACGTAATTCCTCATTATGGAGACGCCTTTCAATCCGGGCTTTTTCCTTTATGCCTTCCACCATTTCAGCGATACGTTTATTCATGTTATTAAAGGCCACTGTCAGAGCGCCAACCTCATCTCTAGCGGCGACAGGGACAGGCGCCACGGTTAAATCACCGGAAGCCATGCGGGCGGCCGCCGCCGATAGGCGTCGTACGGGGGTGGAAAGGTAATTAGCCACCAAGACGCTCAAGCCGATCAACAGCAATAAGAGCGCGGCGAGGGCTCCTATCGACGTGGAGCGAGTGAGCGCGGCGTTTTCTAAACGGGCTTGGTAAGTCGCGGTGCCAACAACCAGACTGCGATCCATCAGCATGGAAAGATACCCGTCCATGTACCTGCCTATCCGTTCCGCGCGGTAAAAGGCGGGATACGGACTTTCTTTACCTTCTATGACCGCGCGAATAGCGCTATGGGCTTCCTCATATCGGGAGTCAAAAGAGTTAAGCAGGGAGGTCACTAAAAATCGAACTTCCAAATCCTCCTCATCCCTGGCTACCTTTGTAAGGTTGGCGACAAAGGCGTCTATGCCGGCGTTGTATAGGGCTAAGTCTTCCATCGATCCAGACCGCAGAAAGTCTTGAAGGTCAATCGTGTTAGCCTCGTTATAGGTTTTTAGTCGATTCACCGCGGAGTATAAGGCGACATCATCGGAAAAGCTTTCTACAGCGCTATAGTTGGCTCGGATTAAGGAGACGCTTAAGATGGTAGGCGCGAGCAGGGCGGTTAAGGCCAGAGCTAGTATCTTTAATTTGATGGGGGCCGCCGCGTAAAGACGCGGTAAGCGCAGATATTTTCCACTGCTCATAGTTGATAATTCCATTCGGCCCTAAACTTCGCTTCCGCTTCCCCCCTGATCTTATCCTGATAAAGCGCGGACTCAAGTGCCAGCGCTGAAATAAGGTCTCTATCCTTTGCCGCCATCTTTTGATAAATAGCGCGGCTGGCGATAAGTATTTCCAAAGTCCGCGACGGCTTTGAGGCGAGCGGCAGATGCGTATCCAATAAACGCTCCGTCGCCGCCGCTAAGAGGGGCATAATGAAAGCTTCCGCTAAACCGGTGGTATAGGCATGGCGGAAATCGCGCATAGTCAGGGTTATAGGCGTGTCTCCCGCGTTGGCGACATAGTCTGTCAGCGAGCGAGCGGGCTCCACGCCCACTTTATAGCCATTTTTTGGGGTCTGGATGGAAAAGGGTACTAGCTTTACCGTCGGCCCGCCATCGTACCAAGCCAGTACGACAATTTTCTCGCTAAGCAATTCTTCCGTCAGGGCTAGGCCGTCTGGACCCAGCATGGCGGCGCGTAAGCTAAGCGTGTCCGGGAAGGCTCCAATCCTGCCCAGCCGCCGCGCGGCTTCGGAAAATTCTTCTAAACTGTGTATGCTTACCCTAGCCAAGTCGATGCCGCCGAAACGCACCTGTTCCACAACGCTGGCGCTGTCTCCCAATTTCCCGTCGTAGTATACACTTACTAAGATTTCGCCCTTGGTCTTTTCACGACAGAGGCGGGCGAATTCCAGACCGGCCGCTACCGAGGGGTATTCATTGGACTGTTCATCCGCGTATCGAAGAAGGAGTCGGGCCTCCGCTCCAATTTCCTTATCGTTTCCGCCAGCGCAGGCGATAAGCGAAAAAGCGGTGATAAGAAAAAAGGTCAGCGAACGGGCTAAGCCTATCGCGCCGCGAGAAAGGTTGGAAGCTGTATATATCGATCTATATGATCCACGGAACATTGTCATATCTTAAAAGCGCTTGTCTGATAACGCAAGACCGCGCTTCTCCCTTGCAAAGGGCGCGCTTAATGGTATGATGCTGACCATTATGGCAGGAACCCCGCGTCCAATCGTTGAGCTGAGCGAGTCGGCGGCTTGCCTTATCCGCTATGTTCTTATGGATATCGATGATACTTTGACGGATAGGGGTAAATTGGGGGCGGCCGCCTATGCCGCCCTTTGGCGCCTAAAGGACGCTGGCTTAGTCGTTATTCCGGTAACCGGGCGTCCGGCTGGTTGGTGCGATCTTATCGCGCGCGAATGGCCGGTAGACGGCGTCATTGGCGAGAATGGCGCGCTGGCTTTTTGGGAGGAGGCGGCTTCTCAAGCTCCTGTTGAGGACAGCGCCCCTGGCGCGGCCTGGCGGCCGCCGATACTGAGGCAGGCTTTCCATCCCGAAGCCATCAGTAATGATCATCCTAGTATACACGCTATTCGAGAGCGCGCTTTGGCGGAAATCCCCGGTCTTAGGGTGGCCAAAGACCAGTTTACCCGTCGTTACGACCTGGCTTTGGATTTCGCGGAGGAAGAACCTGTTTTAGGCTTGGCCGAGGCGCGGCGCGTTAAGCTTATCGCCGAGGAAGCGGGGGCTGAGGCGAAAATCTCTTCAATTCACGTGAATGTTTGGATGGGCCGTTACGATAAATTATCAATGGCTCGTCGTTTCCTGTCGGAACGCTTTAGCTGGGATGAAAAGACTGAGCTGGACCAGGTTCTCTTTGTGGGTGATTCTCCCAACGACGCGCCGATGTTCGCGTTTTTCCCGGCCGCCTGCGCCGTCGCTAATTTCCGCCGTTACGCCGCTCTTATGGATAAAGCGCCAGCCTTTATCACGACAGCTGAGGGCGGCGCCGGTTTCGCCGAGCTTGTCAGCGTCCTCTTGAATAAGCGGGCTTGGGTAAAATAACGCGTGATAGCCGCCGGCTGGGCCAGGCGCGATGCTCGGTCCGCCGTTTAACCTTTTCTTACAGCTACCAATTTTGTTGTAGCTAGAGAAGCTGATTGGCTGGAGCCATACCCCTATGCTTCCTAGGCATGTTTCTTCATTAAGCCCGTGGGGCGATTCTATTAATCAATTATTGAACTGAAAAGGTCCTTATCAAGCTTGACCCGCATTAACTCGCTTATCTGAGTTTTTTGTAAGCCCATTTTGGATAATAAAATAATTATAGTAAATCTTCAACAAAATTGGCAGCAGTATATAACCTTTTAGGCTATGGCGGCTTCCAGCGCCACTTCCATCATCCGTAAAAAGGTATTC
>CAZJJK010000031.1:0-5073 GCA_964546285.1 uncultured Treponema sp.
TGTACTGCTGTCAATTTTGTTGCAAAGTCCAACTGTGGTTTTTCATAGCCAACGGATATTTACTCTATTTCGTTCGCGGTTTTTTAGGCAGGATCTGCTTGATACAGACCTTTTCTGACTAATACGGGATTGGTGATATCAAACTTCTTGGATCAAGTTACTTCTAGGTATATACTTGACATAGAGTACGATGTGTAAATCAGAAACTCTAGCTTTCAACAGAATTGGCAGCAGTAAGTTATTCTTTAGTCGGGTCCCTTGAAGTTTTCTATTTGTCTTACTTATTAACCTCCAGTGGCAAAGATAAAAACGGGTATATCTTTATTTTCATATTACCTATAGCTAATAAGTTTCGTGATAAAGCAGAGGTAGGCCTCGTGACGCTAAGCTGTTTTCATGGGAATCTCTCATTCGCCGCCTCTTGAGTTCTTTTTCTATTGTAGATATATCTAATAAGGTTTATTAATAAAATATCTCTATACCCTTGACAAATCGACCTTGCGGTTAAACACTTACATTGCGACGTGAAACCTTTAAATGATTCTTAAATATGGGCGCTTTTGGTTTCGCGTCATGTGAAACTTCGTGTCAGCGAAAACTCAATATTTGTAAGTGTAAATATCTATAGGGGGTATCAAAAAATGAGTATTCGTCTTCAACTGAATCTTCTTATATCGGCTCTCCTCACTTCCATGCTCGTCGCGGTGGGCCTATATATCGCTCTTAGCCTTCCCTCCATCCGTATGGAAGAGGAAAAACAAATACTTCAAAACCTTACCGACTCGGTTTCTGAAATACGTTATCAAGCCGCTATCAGCGCCAACGCGCCCTTACAGGAAAGTTTAGATAAGATTAAAGAACGTCGCGTTAGCCTTGAAAGCGCCTTTGAGGAGCTTGAGGGGCTAGAAACACTGAAGAGCGCGTCGCAAACGATAGAGATAGCCCTTGTCAATATACAAAGCCAGCAGATGTTCGTTTCAATTCAATTGGATACCTTTGAAATGGGTATAGATTCCTTGATAATGAACGCCGGTTTTTCTCTTTCGGATATGT
Source organism: uncultured Treponema sp. (assembly GCA_964546285.1). Taxonomy (GTDB): domain Bacteria; phylum Spirochaetota; class Spirochaetia; order Treponematales; family Breznakiellaceae; genus CAZJJK01. Next base: position 1,054 of record CAZJJK010000031.1, read on the forward strand.
CCACGGCTCGAATAAGCGATATTTACGACTTTATCTTTTCAGCCGCTGAGGATGATTATAGTGCCGAAGCTCTTCTCTTTGATCTGAGTTTGTTTAATGGCGAGCTGTCAAATCTTGACCAACAGTTAAATACCATTCACTCCGTTCTAAACGAGCAATATTCGCTAATCGACGGAGAGATTACTCGTATAGAGGATAGAGGCACCCTCGTTTCCATAGTTGTCTCCATATTAATCATTATCCTTGGTGTCGGTTTTGGCTGGCTGATTTCAAAGCGTATCCACGAATCGTTCAAGCAAATCCAAGACCATGTTAAATTATTGGAAAAGGGTGATATATCGTCCGATTTCATAGCGAAGGGGAAGGGTGAAATTGGGCAATTATCCGCTCAGCTTAACGCTTTCTTGCGTGGCCTAAGAACCGTGATTGTTCAAATAAAAGAAGTTATACGTAAAAACGATGACATTAAGCGGAGCCTTGCCGATGTTTCCACACAGTCTTCAGCGTCGTTGGAACAAATGCGCGCCTCAATCAACGCGGTTAGCGAAAAAATCAATGTTTTGGATCGTGAGGTAACGGATACGGCCGCGTCAAGCGAGAAAATCGCCTCAAGCGTGGAAGAACTTGACGGACTGCTATTAGGCTTAAGCAGCATGGTGGAAGAAACATCGGCTTCTATCGTCCAAATGATAGCTTCTATAGCTAATGTCACAAAAATCTCGGTAGAACGGCGGGAATCCGCCGAGGGTTTGGTTCGTATAGCTACTGACGGCGGCGATAAGTTGTCATCCATGACGGATAACATTCTAGCCGTGGACAGAAATTTGGATGACGTGAATGAGGTTGTTGAAATAATCATGAATATCGCCACTCAGACGAATCTTCTAGCGATGAACGCCGCTATAGAGGCGGCTCATGCCGGGGACGCTGGCCGGGGGTTCTCGGTTGTCGCGGAGGAAATCCGTAGTTTGGCTGAGGCCGTCAACGAACAGTCAAAAACCATTAAGGACGATATTCAGAAAATTGTTGGCATGATCAAGGCCGCTTCGGGTGAGAGCGAGTCAACTCTAGACGCGTTTAAAGCCATTAATGATGGGGTCAATATGATGGATAGGGCTTTCGCTGAAATAGCGGGGACCATGGCTGAGATAGATTCCGGCGGTCAGGAGATCAACGACGCGGTAACTAAGCTGCGGGATATAGCGGTGAAAGCGAAGGAGGCGTCTCAGGACATCGCCGTAAATGCTAAAGATACTTCCGAAGCCGCTAAACAGGTGTCCGACATTTCCTCCTTCGTTAGGACTAGCATTACGGAGATTTCCGCCGGATCGGAAGCTATTTCCGATGTAGCGCTTAAGACCGTGGAATTTTCCAAGGAACTGTCGGAAGAAGCTGATGAAATGAACGAACGCGTCGCGTTCTTCAAAGTATAAAGGATACAGGTGGGTATCGAAAGCCCAGATCGAACTAGACTTCCTTTAGGAGGAAAGAAATGCGAACAAAGAGGATAATTAAGCTTGGGATATTAGCGCTATTCGCGTTGACGCTGGCGCTTCCCGGCTTCGCGGCTCCAAAAAAGACAGCTATTGTTATCGGGGCTTCGCGGCCAATTACCGGCGCGCTTGAGGTCTTTGAACAAACTTCATTTGGCCCTATCTATAAATTATGGGCAAAGGAAGTGAACGCGCGGGGCGGGATCTATGTTAAAGAATATGGAACCAAGCTACCGGTGGAGCTTAAGGTCTACGATGACGAGAGCGATATGAATAAAATGGTAGCGAATATCCAAAAATTAGTAAGCGTGGATAAGGTTGATATACTGCTTCCTCCGGCGGGTACCGATATGCTGTATACCGCCGCTCCCGTAATCAATAGCTTGGGTTATGTCATGATTGGGGCCGAAGGCGGAGCCGCCCGGCTTAGTACGCTTAGCTCCAAATATCCGTACTTTTTCTCCGTTTTAAATTATTCGGATCATTATCAGGTACCAGTTCTGGTTGACCTCTTAGTGGAAAAAGGCGCGAAGACCGTGGCTTATATTTATATGAACGATCTCCATGGTATAGAATATCATTCCGTAATTGCCCCCCTATTAAAGGAAAAGGGAATTAAGACGGTTCTAGCCAGGGCGGTTCCTCAGGGTATCAAGGATCTGACGCCTCTAATAAAGCAAGCTAAGGATCTAAATCCTGACGCTTTCCTTTGTTTCGCCTATCCTGATGAAAATATTTTGGCCGTCTCCCAAGCGATAGAACAGGGCTTTAATCCAAAACTTTGGCTTGGCGGCCCCGGCGTTAATTTTGAATTTTTCGCCAACATTTTTGGGCCGGCGGTAAATGGTATTATGGGTTGGGGAGCTTGGAACGCCAAATCCTCGCCAGAGCATAAGGAGTTCGCCGATAAGATGGCGCAAGAATATGGTCAGGGTGTTTTTGACTGGTGGGGCCACAACGTTTATTACGCCTCCCTCCAAGCCTTGGAAAAGGCGATAGAGAAAGCCGGAACCCTTGATCAGGCTAAACTGCGCGATATTTTGGTGACCGAGAAATTTGATACAATATTAGGGCCCACCTGGTTTGATTCCAAACACCTCTTGGCGGTAGAATGCTATGCCGGTCAACTTGGCCAGTGGCAAAATGGAATCTTTGAGGTAATCGGTCCAAAGAATAAAGTGACCGCCCCGGCTATTTATCCTAAACCCGCCTGGCCAAAGAAATAAAGCTTTGAGCCGCTTTCATAGCTCGTTTATTAGTGAAAGCGGCTCTCGCGGCTTTGTCTTTAACGGTATTAATTCTTTATAATATATACGTTAAAGTCAAAGCCGCGTTTGTTTTATTAGGCTATAACGGCTAGATACTTGCGCACAAAACCGCTTGGCCGATACGTCATTTTAGCCTGTCGCAGGCCTTCGTCGCCAAGATCCTGTTCCCGGTTTATGTAATTATAGTGCTTAGGAAGAGAAGCAGCGAAGGCTTGGTTGATAAATTGATATATGCCCTTATATTTTTCCAAGCCTTTTTCAAAATGAACCGCGAACATACGTCCTTTGGCTAAGCTTTCCCCAAGGCACCAGCCGGCGGGTTCTCCGTCCACATAATACATAGCTCCGCGCATCCCAAGTATATCATAGAGTTCTAAAGCTTCTTTTGCCGCGTTGTAATCGCCGTAATACCCCTTGGCTTCCCGCCAGAGCTCTAGAATATTTAGGGCTTGCGGTACCAGCTTTGGCGTGAGCGGACGCTCCTCGTATTTATACGAATTTATAAAAGCGTTCACCAAGTTGCGTTTCTTATGGTATTTTTTCCCGGTAAGTTCGGCTAAGTCGGTCCTTAAATAGAGATAATCGAAATTATCCCTGTCCTCTCGTACGGTGATTCCCCAGCGCTCCAGATCTACGCGATTGGGACAAAGTACGGCGTCTGGAATACATTTCCAATAATCATGGCTCTTAAAGAGCTCTTCCAATTCCGCGCGCTTTGGACTACCGCAGGGGGTCATGAAAAAGCGTTTGCCGTCATATTCTCCTGAAATAACCAAGCTCGTATCCGGTATTCTGGAGACGCGATACGCGTAACGGTTTCGGAATAGGTATAGGTTGGAAAAGGTAAATTCCGAAACGCCGTCAGGGGTAAGGTTAAGGCGCGGATACATAGCTTCACGTAAGTCCACGCTTATAGGAATAAAATCTGGAAATAATGGAATATTCATCGGCATGAAACATACGAAAAAGACTCTCGCGAAGCAAGCTTGGGAATAAATAAACGCTTCCCGCAAGGATCCTTGATAAAGCGCCTTTACGTTATGACAAGTCCAAGCTTGTGGGGTACGAAGGTTTTTAGGGGATCGCTTTAGCCCGCTAAAATAGCGCGTTTTTTTGGTACTTCTTATCCGCGTAACGTATAATTGATTGAAACGATAGAGACGTTTTCTAAAGCGTTCTAATTTTAGAAAGCGGCGCCTAAGGCAAGTTCGATCTACTATCCTCGTCAAGCTCAATCGTTTCATATCGATATTTCTACA
>CAZJJK010000031.1:5173-24579 GCA_964546285.1 uncultured Treponema sp.
CGGGATGAAAAAAGTCGCTTGATGGGAAAAAAGCGGGAACCTCGGAAGGCCGATATACTGGAAGCGATTGAGACACTTTTACGACAGTTTGCGCAAACCATCGCCGTTCTTGGCGGCGACTATCAGGAAAATTATGAACTTCTAAGATCAAATTATCATGAGGTATTTGGGCAAACGAGCGAATTAGCGGCGATCCCCCTCATGATGGATATTTATTATATGTTCGCTCCTTCCGCGGCGGGCAAAGAGCTCCATGCTTTCCCCGCTGTTAAACGGGAAACGCTTCCCCCCTATGTTGGGAAAAGCGGTACAATGGATCCCATGGCGGAATTCGATCTTTGGTTTTCCCGCGCGAAAGAACTAATTCTAAAAGAAGCTGAAACCAAGCTCCCGCAAAAAGCCAAAAGGAAAGGTGTGGCATCATCGAATAAGGACTTAATTGGCTTAGAATTAGATCATATCTATACCGATCTTGCCGGTAAAGAGCTCCGCTCGCGCGGCGGAACTTGCCCCGCCATATTGACGCCAGGTTATGAACGTGAAATTCGCGCGTGTATAGACTTTCAGTCTAAAAATCAGGGCTTGGTTTTCCCCTTTATCGCTTATGATCCCCGGCGGAAGGGTATAGTGGACCTGATAAAGGATGGCTCTTATTTTGGCGTTGACGGCCCGCTTGTTTCCGAGAAGGGCCCTTTTTATGGTGTTAAGCTTTATCCCCGTCTCGGCTATCTGCCAGATGATATTGATAAAAGTCTGTTGGATTTCTGTGTGGAAAACGATACGCCTATGGTTTCCCATAGCAGTCCGGGCGGTTTTCCCCTCTGGCCTTGGGCTTGGCCCTGGGATAATTACGGCGATCCGAAAAACTGGGAATCGGTTTGTAAAACGTATGCCGGAAAGGGGAAGGCCGGCGGTCTTCGGCTTGATGTGGCTCATTTCGGCGGCGATGACCAGGCCTGGCGGGCTAGCACCGCTCGGCTAATAAGCGAGTCAAGGTCCTATGGGCCCGCTATTTTTTCCGATGTCTCTTGTTTTACTAAGCTTGATCGCCTAAACGCGGTTCGCTCCTTAATGGACGCTGACGCTTCATTGCGTGGGCGCGTCCTTTTTGGCACGGATTTTGACGTAATGCTATTGACTGATATTCCTATGGATTTACGCGCTTATTTCACGCAATACCTTACGGTGTTCGGTGAAAGCGGGGATAAGGTCGATTTAACGACAGAGATGATGGTTGAGACGCCGCGCTCCTTTTTAAAGCAGGCTAGCTTTTCTTCTTGAGCGGCGCGCTTTGGACTAAGGACTATCTGGGGGTCCAATTCAGAACGTTTCTAGCCTTTAACGGGCTCCGCCTATTTCACTAGGGCCCGGCTTGACAAGGCTGAATGATGCCGGCGTATTAATGGTATGAGGAAACAAAAAAGCGTCATATATCGTTGTTCTTCCTGCGGACATGAAGAACCTAAGTGGCTTGGTCGTTGTCCTGACTGCGGTGAATGGAATACTTTGATAGAAACCCAGCTGTCAGCTCCTTCAGTCACGGCTGGCGGGGCCGGTATTGAGCTGTCTTCGCTTCCTTTGGACTCGGTTGATCCTCATTCCGGGGCTCGGCTGGAAACCGGAATAGGAGAATTGGACCGAGTGCTTGGCGGCGGGGTTATGAAAAGGTCCGCGGTTCTGGTTGGCGGCGAACCGGGTATAGGGAAATCGACCTTGCTTTTGCAAGCGGCGGCGGCTTGCGGTACTAGGGGCAGAGTCCTCTATGTGTCCGGAGAGGAATCGGCTAGCCAAATTCGTTTACGGGCTGATCGTTTAGGCGCGGCTACCGCGAAAATTGAACTACTCTGTTCCGGAAGGCTGGAAGCCATTGAACGTGCCCTTTCGGCTGTAAAACCGATTCTCGTCGTGGTGGATTCCGTTCAAACCTTGTATAGCCCAGAGGCGGGGCCGGTGCCAGGGACAGTCAATCAGATGAAATATTGCGGGCATGAGTTGGTCTCTTGGGTTAAGGAGCGGGACGCGGCCCTCTTTTTAGTAGCTCATGTCACTAAGGATGGAACCATAGCGGGGCCAAAAACGGTTGAGCATTTGGCTGACACGGTTTTATATTTTGAGCAAAACGATGCTGATTGCCGCTTCCTGCGCGCCACAAAAAACCGTTTTGGGTCTGTGGACGAGATTGGAATATTCACCATGGGCGAACAAGGCCTTAAGCCGGTTGATGATCCATCCGGCCTTTTCCTTGTTCGCCGGGAAGGCGCTTTACCGGCGGGCATCGCGGTAGCCGCGACTCTGGAAGGGACGCGAACGCTTCTGGTAGAGATCCAAGCTCTCACAGTGCCGGCAAAGGGCGCTCTCAGCCGGGTGTACTCCGACCGCATAGATTCAGCGCGGGCGGCTCGGGTGGCCGCGGTATTGGAAAAGCACGCGGGCTTGCGTCTATCAGACCAAGATATCTACGTAAATGTCGCCGGCGGCATCAGGATTAACGAAACGGGAACTGAATTGGCGTTAGCCGCCTCCCTGTATTCGGCGCGTACCGGACTGCCCTTGCCGGGACGAACGGCTGTGGCCGGAGAGTTAAGCCTGGCTGGTGAAGTTAGGCCGGTTCGGCGTATCGCTGGCCGGGTTAAGGCGGCGGCGGCTCTTGGGTTTGATCGTTTTGTGGGGCCGCCCTCAGAAAGCGCCGATACCGATGGAGCGCGTTGGGAAAAAGTCGCTGACCTAAAGGCTTGCGTTCGCCAGCTCTTTGGCGAGCGGCGGACAAAGCGACATTCAACCGATGACGAGGCTCGTTAGATAGGGGATCGATATGAAATTTCCAATAGCCCCGCCAAGAGACGATAAAATAAAGATAAGCAGGGTCCGCGTTATACGGTTGCGATAAAAACCCCTAAGGCTAGTGATGTCGTCGCTTAAGCCTTCGGCGTCCGAGACTCGTGGCCGACGGAGGCTTGCTTCTGTAATGCCGGCGAACAGGCCAATGCCAACGAAGGGATTGATAGTGGCTACCGGCGCTCCAATAAAGGACACAAGAATGGTTACGGGGTGAGCCAGAGAGAGGATGGAGCCGAGGGCCGCCAAGGAGCCATTGAGCAGCATCCAGCGCAACAACATGGCGAGGCTAACATCAAAACCGGAACGTAAAAAACCGGCGATTATCAGAACGACGATAAGGATAGGGATGCCCCAGCCGATAATTTTTCCCCAAGGCGATGGAGGCGGTTGTTCCTCCAAATCGCTTAGCTCGGCGCTCAGTTTGCCGGAAGCCAAGTCCGCCAGTTTAGCCTTTATACCCTCCAAATGCCCGGCGCCGACTACCGCTACAATTCTGCGTCCTTCGGACGCCCATATTTTAGAAGCTAAGTAGCGGTCTCGTTCATCAATCAAGGTTTCCTTAACCGATGGCAGGTATCGGGCCAGTTCGTTCATCATCCCATCAAGCTCGTTGCTGTTTTTAAGCGCTTCTATCTCTTTTTCGTCTAGCTTTTCCGTGCTAAGCGCACTGGCTATGAGAGAGGCTAGGAGTTTGTTCTTGCTCCAAAATCCGCATTTGCCCCAGGCTCGTTTTAATGTGGTCTGAACGTCTCTGTCGCAGAAGCTGTAGGGGATGCCGAGTTCCTGCGCCGTCTCCACCGCCATTTTCATTTCATCGCCCGGTTTTACGCCAAGGTCACGGCCTAAGCGACGTTGAAAGCTGGACAGAACTAGGTTCGCCATAAGAAGAAAGCCCTTGCCCTCTTTTAGAACCTTAGCTAAATCTAGCTTGCCCCAGCTGTCGCTATCTGTCATGGATTTATAACGACCGGCGTCTATTTCCACACAGACCATATCCGGCTTTTCGGCGCGGATGACGGAGGCGCATTCTTCAACGCTTTCGCGAGACACATGAGCTGTTCCAATCAGTATAATTTCCCGGTCTCCAAAGATCAGTCCGCGGGGTTCTTTTGTTTGAGTATCAGCGATGTCGCTCACACAGTCTCCTCTTCAACCGCGCGCTTAAAGCGTCGGTACAAGTCATTCTCATCGGGACAAAGGCCCGGATCGATGGTGCCGCCGGCCATACGGTCATGGCCGCCGCCGCCGCCTATACCGGCGAGCGCCCTTTTTACCAAGCGCGCGGCCGACAAGCCAGGACGGCTGCGGATGGATACATGATAGCGATCGCCGCCCGTTTCGACTATAACCGCGGCTTCTATATCGCGGACCTTAAGGTAAAAATCCGCTAGGATCGATATTAGTTCACTGGTACAGTCAAAGGGTATTGTCGTGAATAATAATTTTCCGGAAACCTTGGCTCGTCTCGCTGATGCCCCTACCGCCTTTAGGTCGTTTACCGATAAAGAAGCTTTCAGCTCACGTATAGTAAAATGCGAATCGGCTATAAAGAAAAGCTCCGCGTGAGCTTCAAGATCACCGGGGCTGACCTTTCGCGTAAGGAAATCGGTATCCACTTGAATACCCATGAGTAGGGCGGTGGCGCAAGAACGCGGCGGCTTACAACCCGTTTCCCGCCAATATGAGGCGATGATGGAGGAACAGGCGCCGTAATCGCTCCTTATATCCGTAAATGGACAATCCACCGGCGCTTCCCCTGGATGATGATCAATCACCGCGACCAAGCGCTGAGTCAGCGGCGCGGCATTGGAAGCTGTTGGATTACCGTCTATCAGTATCAAGGGCGCTTGGGCAAGGTCTTGAGCGCTTTCCTCGCTTACGGCTTCCAAAGCGATGCCGACCTCATGAATGAGAGATAACAGCGAGGGACTGCGGATATTGCCCCGGTAAAGGATACGAGCCGTATAATCATAACGTTCCAAGAGCGAAGCTAAGCCGAAGGCGGACGCGATAGCGTCATGATCCGGAAAGTCATGGGTTTGTATAAAAACGAGCTGGGAGCTTTTATCGTGATTAGCTGGCTCTGAGGCGGTAAAGCCGTTTCCCGCTGTTGAGTGTATCGGCCTGGTTTCTGAATAAGCCGCTAAAGCCGTAAGCAAAGACTTAAAAAACAGGGGCATAGCGCTCAACCTTGTGGCAGGCGCGTTTCCAAGGCCCACTCGTTAAGGCGCCACTCCACCATATTGCGCCGATCTAGCTCTCGTACCGCTAAATAGTATTTTGTCGCCAAAGTATCGTAGCCTTGGATGTCATAGTATTGGGCAAGATAATACAGCATTTTGGCCTTTTCGTCTTTTTTCTTTTCTCGGTCAACGCGAAGAGCTACATCGGTATCGCCGCCTTGGTCGTGGTAAAGCCTAAGTATATAGTAGGAAAGGCTTTCTCTGTCTACGGTCGGTAAAATCTTAGCCAGGAATGTTTTTGCTGACGACATTGCGCCAGCCCTCATCCAGTTTACGACGATAAGCAGGGCGTAGTTTTCGCGAAGCGGCGAGCGCTTATACGCTTCCACGAAGGCGTCGCCCGCTTCCGCCCAGCGGCCATCGCGCATTTTGAGTATACCTAAGGCCTCAAAAGCGAAAAAGTAATCGGGCTTAAGCGCGGCGAGCGTTTCATAGGCCCGTTCCGCTTCCGTCCATGAGCCGGCTTCATCCAACAAGGCGCCGATATACACATAAGAAAGAAAATGTTTGGGCTCAAGCGCCGCGGCTGTCTGAAAATCAGCCAAGGCCTCAGCCTGTCGGCTAAGATCCAAATAGATATTACCGCGATCGATATAAGTCCAATAGTCCGTCGCGTCCAATTGGATGGCGGCGCTGAGATCCGCTAAAGCCTCCCGCGAGCGCGCCGCTTCCCGATAAACGCGGGCGCGTTCTACCAGCGGCAAAACCTGTTCCGGGTAATAGAGTATAGCCAGGCTTAAGAGGCGCTCGGCTTCATCCCCGTCATTAAGGTATCGGCGTATCCTAGCCTTGCCGATAAGGGCCCGCGCGTCCTTAGGCTCAAGCGTTAACGCTCGGTCATAATAACTTTCCGCGGCTTGGTAAACCTTGGCATCAGACAATTGGCCGGCTAAAGCCGTTAGGGCGCCGAGATGGTTCGGGTCTTGGGCTATAGCTTTCTCAAGTAAGGTGGTTTTCATTTTAGTGTCACCAAGCGCGCCATGACACATAGCTAAAACATATAAGGCTTCCGCGTTTTCCGCTTGAACCGCGAGTGCTTTTTCCGCCATGGCAAGAGCCTCTTTCGCGCGGCCCTGTGATAGAAGCAGCGCCGCCTTTAGCAAATCCAGTTCCATGCGTTCCGATTCGGTAAGGGCTTGGGCGGTTTCCAACGCGCTGAGAGCGCCGGTCATGTCCGCCGCCGCTAAAGCATCAGCCGCGTTGGACGCGGCTTGTTCCACCGTCGCTGTTCGCGGAGCCGTCTCTATCGGTTTTGATGAGGGGTCTATATCGATCTCATCCTCCGCTTTTGCCTCATCGCTTTCTTCCAAGTCAGGCCTCGGCGTGCTTATAGCTTGCGCGGAGTCGGATTCTGGGCTTAAGGCGGCTGGAGAACTATTCGTTTCTTCTGTTGTGAGCGCGTTAGCGTTTTCCAGGCTATCATCAGGCCCAAGGCTATCCGCTAAGGGCAGCGGTTCTTTAGTTTCAGCGGGCGTCGGGCCTATAATTCCCGCCTCGCTTTGGGGTCGCGCCTTAGAGGCGGAAGGTAAATCCGCGCATGAAGTGTAAAGCAGACTCATAAAAGCGAGCGCGACGGTGAGGAAACGGAACAATAACGATAATTCTAAACGTTTCTGTGTGTTTATGGACATAGTACATGATCGGCGCTTTATCACGAAGTTGAAATATTACTGATAGCTCGTTATTCTTCAATGCAATGAATGGTCATCCAGTCCGACGCGGCTTTATTTCTGTCGCTGTCTATATCGCTCTTTTTCTTGGTATTATCGTTTTGCAGTTTTCCAGGCAAAGCGCGTTTAATATCTCTATCGGCACTCTAGCGCTTTCTGGAAATTACGCTGACGCCGCCAGCCTTCCCTCGGTGGCGGCTGACGCCAAGGCGGTAACAGGCTCGGTGAGCCTGTTTTTTAGGGGAATGGAGTTCCGGCTTTCGGAAAGCGACGGTTTAGCCAGCGCTCCCGCTGATGTATCGTCCGATATGAGTAAATTGGAAGCCGATAAGCCGGTCGCTATAAAAGAAGCTGATGATGGGGCGACGGCCTACCTGCGTTCGGGAGCCGAAATCAGTTTTTCCTTGCAGTATTTAAATGGCGTTGAATCCCTTGTTATACAAGCGAAGCTCACTGCCGGCCAAACTGAATTACGTGTGCCGTATAAACCAACGCGTTCAGCGCGAGTCGTTGAGTTGGACGATGGCCGCTCCGGTATCGTTTACGCTGATGAACCATACGCTTTTGTCCCTAACGCCGTTGACGATACTACGCGGCTCCTTATTTTTAGGCCTCAAGCGCCTCTTGTCGTCTACGGAAAAGTTCCCTCGCTTAAGCGGGTTTCGCCGCTGGACTTGGTGTCCCCTATCGCGGCGAACGACGAATCGTATTCGCAGGCGCTGTCTGTTTGGCGGCGTTCCGCGTACGCTAGATGGGAGCGGGCTATGGCTGGCACCCCGAATGAGGAAACGATTGTCGCGTATGTAGCGGAAGCTCTGGCCAGAAATAATTACCGGAGCGCGGTTGCCAGCGCCCCTCGCTCCTTTGTTGATGGTGTTGACCGAGGCTATATATCCGCGCCGTATTTTGGCCGCTTGGATATAGGCGCGAAAACCCTGATAGCCTCGGAAAGAGAAGCGCTGAGCCGTCTGTCGCGTTTAGCGAATGAGCGGGATATAAGCCTTTTCGCCGAACCAAATATGGTCGCGTTTATCGCGGAAAGGGCGAGCAAGACGCTCAACGATGATGTCGATTCATTCGCCCGAGCCTTGGACCCCTCCTCTATAACGCCAGCCTTGGCGGTAGGCCTTATGGAAGGGTATATCGATTGGCGTAACGGAGCGGCGGCTAACAACCCCTATGAGCGATTAATTGACCATGCCTTTTTTGTTATCGGCGAAACCCTTCGATCTTCACCCTCGGGTTTGGTATTCCCAACTTCTGGCGATAGGGTAGATACGGCCTCCGCGCTGAGACTGGGCAGGGCTCTTGAGAGGGCGGCTTCCGTTCAAAGAGAAAACGTCTGGCGGAATTTGGGGCGAACTATTCTATGGTCAGCGCTCCAAAAAGCCGATGAAGACGGGTCGTTGCCCGCGGCTTTCGTTTTTACTGAAGGACAGGAACCAGAGCCCTCCGGTTCAAGCCGTCTATCGGCGGCGCGTGTTTATTCAACGCTTTCAGGCCGAAACACACTCCCGCATTCGGTGCCCCTAGCGCCTGAGCCAGGAGCGGGTCTTTGGGCGTGGACTTGCTCGCCCTCGGTTTCACTGCAAGAAAGCGGTAATAGTATCGATATCGCGGTAAGTTTCGGTATCGGCGATACCCACTATATGATTCTGCGCGGTATTAAGCCCTTTAAAAAGATTCAGTTGTATGGGATCGATTATCGTACCGATCCGCGGTTTGAGCGGTATGATTCGTCCGGCTGGGCTTATACCGCGGATGATCGGACCCTATTGCTTAAAATGAAGCATAGATCCGAAATTGAGCATATTAAAATATTTTATTGACCATGTTATTGATCATTAGCGGATAGCTCCACCAGCGCGCTTCGTTCCTCCTCGCTGTCAGCGATGATTGAGGCGGCAAGGAAACGCGCCACGGCGCTTTCCGTCGTAAGGCCTCCCATAGGAATAGCGCCTTCCCGCCATAAAGCGCGCGAGCTTGAATAGCCGGCGAAATCCACCGTCGCTTCTTGCTGAGAGCTGCAATAAAAACGCGCTCCCTTCCGCCGTCCCACGGAAAACGCTTTCTTTAGAGAATAAGGCCCTTCGCGGAAGCTCGCGGTTCCTGTATCGTATAATTCAAGGAAGAAATTACGGGCGCCTTGATCCATAAGGCTGATAAGGAAATCCGCGCGAAGCCCAGGATACAGGCGGACAACGCAGAGCGAATTTACGGCTTCCTCCAGCAATTGGGTAAAGACATACTGATCGGCTTCCAATGGACCTGTAAGAAGAGAGCCGCCGGTATGAATAGCTGTCTTCATATTCCAGTTCCTAAAGCCTCCCGCGCCTATACGCTCAAATTTTAGGTTAAGGGGCGATAAAATACGGCCGTCATGAACCACATACACCCCGTTGGTCTTTTCCACCGCGAGGGCAACCGCGGCTTTCATCGTCTCTTCCGCCTTGGAGTCCGCGCCGGGCGGTGCCGAAGAGGCGGCAAAAACGATGGGCGCGTCCGCATCAGCGAATAACCAATAGAGAAGCGAAGCGGTAAAGGGAAGGGTATCCGTACCATGCCCTATCACAATGCCATTAGCGGTTCCCGAGTTTAATTTATCGGCTACCGCCGCGATCAAAGCGGCCCAATCCGCTGGAACAATTTCTTCGGATAGAATTCGCCCTACTTGAATGGACTCAAAGCGCACTCTCGCGAAAGCGCTGTCAACATCCGTGCGTCCGTCCTTAAGCAGCCCGCGGAGTACGCGTTCATCGCCCGCCTCTACCGTTCCATCCTCGGCTCTGCGGCCGCTGATCGCGCCTCCCAACGACAACACATAAACAAGCGAAACCGATAACTGGTCCCGCAGAATTTCCTTTACCAAACTGGGTTCAGCCAGATTATTGGTTTCACGCATAATCCGGCCTGTTAAAAAACGGATGGGACGGGCGTCTCCATCCCTAACCCGTTGAACTTCCTTTGGATTAGCCTCTATCACCGCCCTGACTAAAAGTTCTATGGCATTTCTGTCGGTTAATTGTTCCCAGTCTCGTTCGGCGATAATCTCCAGTGGATCGCGGTTTTCCTCCAGGGCCACCGCTATGGCTTTTTTCGCTATGCCGCCGTGAACACGGCGTTGGGATAACATTGAGAGTAGAGCGGCGAAACGCTCTGGGGTGATAGCGCTGGCTGTTAAGCTTAGTTGCCTGCGCTTGAGCTCTTTCATCAGAAAGGACATTAACCAGACCGCGGTCTCCTTTGGGTCCGCGCCATAGGCAAGCGTCTGTTCATAGTAGTCAGCGCGACTTTTCTCGTCACAAATAAAATCGGCTTGAGCCTGGGTTAAGCTATAAGCGTTGGCAAGCCGATCACGACGAGCCTCTGGCAATTCAACCGCATCGATCCGCGGGTTTGTGGTAAATTCGCTGGGGGGAGCGTAAGGCTTAAGACCCGCGACTGGAATGAAGCGCGCCTTAGCTTCCGCTCGGCGCTTTTGGAAAGACTCGGCGGTATTTTGGGTCTCATTCCAAACGCGGCTTTCCGCGACGACGGTGCCGCCATTTGTTACTATTTCTTCCTGCCTGTTAAGCTCGGCGTTAATGGCTTTACGGACGAAATTAAAGGAATTGAGGTTTCGCAGCTTTACATAACTGGCTGGCTTTTCGGGGAAAACGGCAATCCCGACATGAGCGTTGCAACGCATCGCGCTTTCTACCGGATATCCGGAGATAATCTCAAGATATTGGATTCGTCGTCTCAGGCTGGAGAGGAACACTTCGGCTTCCTCCCCGATCTCAAAATCGCTTTCTGTTTTAATCCGCAGACTGGGCATCCCGGCGGTGGAATAGTCCATACGAGTTTGATTCGCGGAATGGGTTAGTCGGCCAGCGTCTTCCTCAATCCGAAGTTCGGCGATGTTAATGTGTTTACGGCGCCCATGAAAAACTATCTCCATCGCTCCTTTAATGCCTATCCTCAACGATAAACGCGAAAGCGAATATTCAGGCGGCATATCCGGAGTGGCGACATTGCGTTCATAAACGGGGGCGCTGATTAGAGTACAGGCTAAAGCGTTCGCGACGAGATAGGCTTTTGCGGCCGCTTCCGGATTAAGCTGAGGCATAGCGCCTGGCTCCTCTCGGCAAATGGGGCAGGATTCGGGGACCTTATTAGAACCAGGATCGCTGTTCAAGGGATACGCGCAAGAACAGAAGGTTTTTGTACCAGTCTGCAAAAGCATCCGTACTTCAAGAGCTATATGTGATTTATACATATTCGCGCCTCCTAGCCTTCCTATACGAAACTATTATACAAAGAGCGGCATGTAAAAGTCTTTACCCTAAAAGAGAACTTCATTCACGGCTGTTGTCGCTGTCGAAACATTGCGCGAGTGTTGCCTTTCCATTATAGTTTCCTAAATGGCCGTTAAGCGCTTCACCGTTCTTGATCTGATCGATATTGATCTTCGGGAACATGATTCTCTAAATCTCCGCTGTATCGGTGGCCGAAAAGGCCTGGCCAGAGCTATAACCATCCCGGATTTAAATAGGCCGGGGCTTGCCCTATCGGGGTTCTTTGACTCTTTCGCGTATCAGCGTATACAAATATTTGGCCGGGGCGAGGTGGCTTATCTGCGAAAGCTTGCCAGCGAAGAACGTATAGTCACGATAGAGCAAATGTTTTCCTATGAAATCCCCTGCTGCATATTTACGCATAGCCTTACCCCGGATACCGGGTTTTTCGCGATTGCCGAAAAAGCCCAATGTCCGCTTTTACAGACCGATCTACCTTCCGCGGAATTTTCATCGCGTATTCTGCGGCTTCTTTCCAATTTATTCGCGCCTCAGCAAAGCATCCATGGGGTTCTTGTTGAGGTGTATGGTGTTGGTGTGCTTATTTTAGGCGATTCGGGCGTTGGTAAAAGCGAAGCGGCCTTGGAGTTGGTGGAGCGGGGCCATCGTCTTGTCGCCGATGATGTGGTGGATATACGGTGCGCAAACGGGAATTTCCTTTTGGGTAGCGGAGCCAATAAAATCATTGGGCACCATATGGAAATTCGCGGTTTGGGTATTATCAATATTACCCATTTGTTTGGCGTTGGCGCTATCCGTGATAAAAAAAGGGTCCAATTGGTGGTCAAATTGGAAGAATGGGATTCGGAAAAGGTATATGATAGGATTGGCACTCAGGAAGCGCAAATGGAAATTTTAGGCGTCAAAGTACCCATGCTGGAAATTCCCGTAAAACCGGGGCGCAATATTCCTATTATTATTGAAACCGCGGCGATGAATGAGCGCCTTAAAACCATGGGCTATTATTCAGCTAAGGAATTTAATCAAAATGTTTTAAAATGGATGGAAAGCGATACGGCTAGGGCTTCTTATTTCGGTCAAGACGACATCATCTGATAAAGGAAACGCAATATGGTCGAGCGCATAGTTACAATAAAGAATCGCGCTGGTATACATGCCCGCCCCGCGGCGTTATTGGTTCAGACCGCGAGCCGCTTTAAATCCAAGGTTTCTATTGAGAAAGACAGTTATAAAATTAACGGTAAATCCATAATGGGAATTATTACCCTTGGCGCCGCTTATGACAGCTCCTTGAAACTGATGGTGGAAGGCGAGGACGAGTCGGAAGCCGCGGAAGCGTTGGTCCACCTCTTCGATTCCAGATTCGAAGAAGAATAGGAGAAGCCGTTTGCGGTCTGTCCGCACCCTATCGGAACCAGGTCCGCTCCGTTTACCTAGTTTATTGTTCATATACGTCTTAATAGCCGTTCTCGGCACGCTTTTCGCCACAGCTTTATTCAATGATGCTTTTTATGAAAGCCGTGTTTTTCAATCGCCTTTAAGTATAATATTCTTCAGCTTGCCTCTCGCCTTGCTGGCTTTTTTAGTGGTGGCAAGCTATAAGCTTATTAGGGATATCGCCCAACGCCGACCGGGAAGCCGGCTGCGCTCCCGTTTTCTCATCTATTTTGTTATTGTGGCCGTACTGTCGTCGCTTCCCGCTACCGTGATGATAACCCGTTTCATGGATGATATCCTTTCGCCTGAATTCGGTTTAGACGCGGCGGCGACAACGGTTGACGCACGCCACTTTGCCCTGGACGCTTACCAATATCGCTTGAATTTTCTTGAAAGCGTTGTCGGTGACACTCGGTTTATGACGCTTCTTGGGGAACAGGCGGCCAGCGGCGCCGCGACCTATCCCCCGGGGATGGACCCCGCTTTTCTCGCGTTCCAGCGTTATACATATAGTAGCGATGCTTGGGTAAGCTCCGCCTTTATTGGGGATGGGATATACCGTCTGGATAAGCTTCCCGCGGAAGCCGGCGGTTTTTTGCCGCGCGATCCTATCCGCGACACGAATTGCATCCGATACATCGCCTTGGTTCCTTCAGGAGAGCGGTGGTTGATCACGTTCAGTCTAGGGGCCGATTTTGACTCCCGGGTAGAACGCCTGGAAGTTATTACGGCGCGGCTTGATTCGTTTACGGCGTTTCGCCTTTCTTTCCGTCGCTTTGTCGTATTCCTAAATATCGCCTTTTCTTTACCGACCTTGCTGATGACCTTAATCATCGCTTTTACGCTAAGCGCTAAGCTCACCCAGCCTATAGTCGCTCTGGCTGACGCGACAAAAAGAGTGGCCGAGGGAGATTTTTCCATCAGGATACTGTCTCGCCCAAGGGATGAGCTTGGCGCTCTTGTGGAATCCTTTAACGAGATGGTTCGCGATTTAGAGTCAACTCAAGCGGCGCTGCTTCGCAACGAAAAAATCAACGTTTGGAAGGATATGGCCCAGCGCCTAGCTCATGAGTTAAAGAACCCGCTTACGCCGATACGTTTGTCCGCTGAGCGCGTATTACGCCGATATAGGACGGAGCCTGAAAGCTTGAATGAGATAGTGGAAGCTTCCATGTTGTCCATTATTCAGGAAGTGGAAGGACTTGCCACGCTATTAGCGAATTTCCGAGAATTCGCCCGCTTGCCGCCTCCAACCTTGACTTGGACAGCCTTAGGTGAACTACTTGAGGAAACAATATCGACATATCGTAATTCATATCCTGGTATACATTTTGATACCGATAACGTTAGAAGCGATCTTGTTGTTCGTATAGACCGGCGGCAAATGACGCAAATTCTAACAAATTTAATCCTGAACGCCGCGGAGGCTATGGAGCGGCAAGGCCGGCTTGATTTCGCCACCGACCTTGTCAAGAAGCGTAATCGAGGGTATTGTAGATTAAGCGTCCGCGATGACGGGCGGGGTATCGCGGAAAAAGATAGAGCCCTCATTTTCACTCCTTATTTTACTACCAAGTCAACGGGAACCGGGTTGGGCTTATCTATTGTTGAACGCATCGTCAGCGACCATGGCGGCGTTATTTGGTTCGATTCCGCCGAACAAGTCGGAACGACGTTCTATATTGACCTGCCGATAGACGCGGCGTCGACTGCCGCTGACGAGGATAAAACCGAAACATGAAAGATGTGCTTATAATTGATGATGAACCTGGTATCCGCGCCAGTTTACGCTCTATCTTACAGGATGAACGATACCGCGTGTTTTTGGCCGCCGATGCCTATGAAGGTTTCGCCATTTTAGAAAAAGAAAACGTGGATTTAGTATTTTTGGATGTGCTTCTGCCGCGTATGGGCGGATTGGAAGCGTTGGAACGTTTACGCAAGCTTCAGCCTGAGACAGAAATAGTGATGATCTCCGGACATGCCAATATGGAGATGGCGGTACGGGCCGTTAAGCTAGGCGCTTTCGATTTTTTAGAAAAACCGCTCGCTTTGGAAAAAGTCTTAACCGCCGCTCGCAACGCTCTGGCTCTGCGGCAGTTGCGTAAGGAAAATATAGGGCTTAAGCGAACCATTTCAAACGAGGAACTGATAGGCGAAAGCGCCGCTTTGCGAAAAATTCATACTCTAATTGAACAGGCGGCCGCCAGCGACGCGCGGATACTGGTGATGGGCGAGAATGGAACGGGAAAAGAGTTGGTGTCCAGGGAAGTGCATCGTCGTTCTTCTAGGGCGGAACGTCCCTTTATCAGCGTAAATTGCGCGGCTATTCCCGATACATTGATCGAAAGTGAATTGTTCGGTCATGTAAAAGGCGCTTTTACTGACGCGATAACTGGAAGAAAGGGCCGGTTTGAGCTGGCCCATGGCGGGACCTTATTTTTAGATGAAATAGGCGATATGAGCCTGTCCGCCCAGTCCAAGGTTTTACGGGCTATTCAGGAGCTTAAAATAGAGCGGGTCGGCGGCGAGCAGTCAATCGATGTGGATGTTAGGATAATCGCGGCTACTAATAAGGATCTTACCTCGGAATGTAAGGCGGGGCGTTTTCGCGAAGACCTGTTTTTTCGCTTGAATGTTATACCTATCGTTTTGCCTCCATTGCGAGACCGAACGGAAGACATTCCCCTCCTCTTAGAGAACTTTCTAAAAACCGCCGGAATGGGTAGGCTTGAACTTAAGGATAGCGCGCTAGCTGTTCTTAAGCGTTACGCCTGGCCAGGTAATATCCGTGAGCTAAAGAATTTCGCTGAACGTTTGGCTGTGCTTGGCGATAGCGATATTGTGGACGGTATAGCCGTTAGCGCGCTTTTGGAGCGTCCTAACGGGGAAGCTAAAACGACAGAGACGGATAAAGCGCTGGATAAGGGGCTTGGGTTAGAAAAGGAATTTTTTACTTTGGGCTTGGTTGAAGCGCGCGATTTATTTGAAAAACGATATATTGAATACAAATTAGCGAAAAATGGGTATAATATCAGTAAGACAGCGGCGGCCATAGGCTTGTATCCTAGCAACCTGCACGCTAAATTACGTAAATATTCTATAAGGACGGAGCGATGAGGGAATTGACCGAAAAACAGCAGGCTGTGCTGTCGTTCATTTCCAAATATGTGGATAAACACACCTATCCTCCAACCATCCGCGAAATCGCCGATTATTTCTCCATTTCCGTTAAAGGCGCGTATGATCACCTTGGCGCCCTGCGAAAAAAGAATCGCGTGAATTATGTGGATCGGCGTTCCCGCACCTTGGAAGTCATCAGCGATGAAGAAGAAAAATCTATACATAGAACGCTTGAAGTGCCTTTGCTAGGAGATGTAGCCGCTGGCCGGCCAATTTTAGCCGAAGAAAATTGGAACGGTACTATTCCTATCCCCTTATCGCTTTTACGCTCCAGCTCCCAATATTTTGCCCTAAAGGTTAGGGGCGATTCGATGGAGCAGGCCGGCATTATCGATGGCGATTTGGCTGTGGTTGAAAAGCGAGAGTATGCCCAAGATGGGGAAATTGTCGTTGCCGTGGTTGATGAGGCTGTTACCCTAAAGCGGTTTTACAAAGAAAGTAATCGTATACGTCTTCAAGCGGAAAACCCCGCGTATTCGCCAATTTATTGTCAAGATGTCCGTATTTTAGGGCGTCTCGCCGGCCTTTTACGTAAATATTCATAGTTTTCAATGTCAGTAGGACGTTCTTTTATCTTTCTTGGCCCTGAATTGGGTGAGCGCCGCGATGCGATTGAACGCTTGAAAAGTGAGCTGACCGCTTCTTGCGGCGGCGCGTTAGAGGAGTATATTTTATACGCCTCTGAAACCGGCGTTTCCGAATTAGTTTCTCACTTGTTGAACGCGTCTCTTTTTTCCCCTAAACGCTTTTTCCAATATCGAAATGTGGAATTGGTTAAGAATAAGGAAGAGCTTGAACTTCTAAGCGCGTATCTAAAAAAGCCGGCTGAAGATACCGTGTTGGTGTTGAGTTCTGATGAGACTTCCTGTGATAAGCGCTTGGAAGCGGCTTTGCCTAAAGAAGCCAAGCGCGTTTTTTGGGAGTTGTTTGATAACCGCAAAACCGACTTGGTCGCCTCAATTTTTAGACGCGCCGGTTTCCGTATTGATGAAGAGGGGATCAATACGGTTTTGGATCTGGTTGAAAACAATACCGACGCGTTAAGGCGGGAGTGTGGTCGACTTATTCTATTTTTAGACAAAGATAAGCCGGTCAACGCCGATGTCGTTGAAGACTGTTTGGCCCATAATCGGGAGGAGTCCGCTTTTACCTTGTTTTCCCGTATCGCCGCTGGGGATTTGGAAAAGAGTTTATCCACCGCCAGAGCGCTCGCGGCGTCTAAACAAGTCCCCGTTCAAATATTGGCCGGCTTGGCCTGGTGTTTTAGGCGTCTGGCTGACTATGTTGGACTCAAGGATAGCGGCCGCTTAAACGATAGCGGCCTGCGTTCTATAGGGCTTTCTTCTCCTCGGGCACGTAAGGATTACGCCGCCGCTTCCGAGCGCTATGATGCCGCTTCCGTTCACCGTTGTCTGGCCTTAATCGCGGAATACGATATGGCGTTCAAATCAGGAACGGCGGCACTGGAAGAAGCTCAGATGGACCTGTTTTTGTATCGTTTATCGCGAATGAAAGGCCGTCGCGTTTTCTAGAATAAAGCCTTCTTTTAAGCTGATAAAGCTATTCATAAACCTATCTCATAATTGAATACAAAGGAAGCTATAAGGGGATTCCTTTCTTATATATTTGTTATATATATAGATAGATGTATAAGTCCTGAAGCGCCAAAGCACTTTTTTATTGTGGGTAGTGGAAGCGCCTCAACATACCAATATATATCGAAATATCGATATATAAATACTTGACAGTTTAACTATAACACTCCATGCTTTATTAGACTCTGTTCTTATCGGCTCGCGCGCGCGACCATAATCGCTTTTATCGCGTATTTAGCTGAGTTTATTTCAGGAGTCCCATGCTTTTGAGTGAAGTCTGAAAACCACCAAATTAGTTTTAGGAGTTGCGTATGTCGGATAGCGTTAAGGTAGTCATTCTTGGCGGAGGCTACGGCGGGGTTGAAGCGGCGAAAAAGCTATCCAAGCTATACCGAAAACGTAATGACGTGGAAATTACTCTTATCGATAAGCGTCCCTACCACACCTTAATGACGGAGTTACATGAAGTCGCGGGTCATCGGGTTGAGCCGGATTCGGTACGTGTCCCCTTTTCCAAAATATTTGGAGCCTCAAAAGTGAAGGTAGTTCTGGATACTATCGATTCAGTGGACTTTAAGGCTCAGAAACTGAGTTCTTCTAGCACCGAATATTCTTATAACTACCTTATGATAGGTGCCGGCGCCGAGCCTGAGTTTTTTGGGATTCCCGGGGTAAAAGAGAATAGCCTATCGCTCTGGTCTTTTGATGACGCTATGCGCATCCGGAGCCATATAGAGACTGTTTTTGAAAGAGCCGTCGCCGAAGCCGATCCTGATAAACGGCGGCGCATGTTTCGTTTTGTCGTGGCCGGCGCGGGTTTTACAGGTATAGAAATGGCCGGTGAGCTTGTGGAATGGCGAGATTCCATGTGTCGGAAATGGCTTATTGATCCAGCTGAAGTTGAGATACTGATTGTGGAGGCGCTTCCTAATATACTACCTATTTTTGAAGCCGATTTACGGGCTAAGGTGGAAGCCTATTTGATTAAGCATAAGGTCACGCTTCTTACGGCGACCCCTATTGTAGGCGCCGAAGCCGGTTTGATTAAGTTGAAAACCGGAGATTTTATAGAAACCGATACCTTTATTTGGACTTGCGGCGTACAAGGCTCTAATTTTGTGGGAAAATTAGACTTAACAATGGGGCGTTGCGGCAACCGCGATTGCGAGATCATGAGGACCAGTGGTACTTGTGGGTCTCCAAACTGTAAATTCAAAAAAGAGCACCGTGACTTATCCGGAAAGCGCGGCCGAATTCTGGTTAGCGATGAAATGCGTTCCGTTGATTACGATAATGTGTTTTTCGCTGGCGATAATCTTTGGTTTTTAGAAGATGATAAGCCTTTGCCTCAAATCGTTGAGGCCGCGCTTCAAACCGCCGAACTTGCCGCGCGCAATATCGCGGCCGCTATAGATGGCCGCGCGGCACAAAAATTTAAATCCAATTTTCATGGCTTTATGGTTTCCATAGGCGGCAAATACGCCGTTTCCAATGCTGGAGGAATGAAATTATCCGGATTTTTCGCTATGGCGATGAAACATCTGGTGAATCTTCATTACCTTTTCGGCATAGCGGGAATAAACCAATGTTGGGAGTATCTGAAGCACGAATTTCTTGACAACCATGAGGGTAGATCTATTCTGCGTGGTTTTGGTTCTTATAAGAATAGAGGCTATTGGCTTCTGCCCCTAAGGCTATGGCTTGGACTTATCTGGGTGATGGAAGGCGTCAATAAAATAGGCGAAGGTTGGTTAAGCTGGTCTGCCGGCACAAAGTCGAGCTGGATGTTTTCTAAAGGGGTCGTTCAAGCCGGGGGCCTTGAAGCGGCTGATGTCGTGGCGGCGCCGGCGGCTGACGCTGTGGCGGCCGCGTCCGAATGGGTGGAAGGCGCTTCTGAAGTGGTAAGCGCGGTGGCGGCGCCGGCGGCTGACGCTGTGGCGGCCGCGTCTGAATGGGTGGAAGGCACATCTGAAGTGGTGGGCGCGGTAGGCGAAGCCGCCACCCAGAGCTTCGCTAAGGTGTGGGACCTGACCAAGCCAATTTTTAGCTTTAACGGCGGGGTTTCAACCTGGTTCCGCGTTAATTTCATGGATGGTGTTTTCGCTCATCTCCCCTTCCAAGCTTTTCAACTTATGATAGTTT
>CAZJJK010000031.1:24679-29235 GCA_964546285.1 uncultured Treponema sp.
ATGGATGGTGTTTTCGCTCATCTCCCCTTCCAAGCTTTTCAACTTATGATAGTTTTGGCGGAAATAGCCATCGGTTTAGCGATGATGGGCGGTTTATTTACCTGGTGGGCAGCGGTGGCTTCCATAGGTATGTGCGTCGTGTTCACCCTGTCTGGAATGTTCGCTTGGGACCAGCTTTGGTTTGTCTTTGCCGCCGTTCTATTGATGGGAGGGGCTGGCCGCGCTTTTGGTTTGGATTGCTGGGCGGTGCCCTTATGTAAACGCTGGTGGAATGGAACCAAGCTCGCTCGTCGCCGGTTTTGGTATTTGGACCTGCCATCAAAAAAATAACCAGAAGGTCTAATGACAAAGTTCTGGGACGATTACCCCTCAATTAAGGCGGAACTGGAAAAGGTTTCCGCTTTGATAGCTGAGGCTGTCCAATCCAACAATCCTATCGTGAGCGAAGCTTCCGCCGCGATTTTCTCTGGCGATGGCAAATTACTGCGCCCCGGCTTGCTTTTAGCGGCTTCACGTTTTGGCCCAAAATATTCCGCCGATAAAACAAGAAAGCTCGCCGCGGCTTTGGAAATTCTCCATGTCGCGACCCTAGTTCACGATGATGTGATAGACGATTCTCCTCTCCGTCGGGGTGTGCCGACGGCGCGGGCGCGTTATGGAAAAAAAGACGCGGTGCTTATCGGCGATTTCTTAATGTCGCGTTGTTTTTTGCTCGCTGGACGATACACAAGCCCTCGTAACGCTACAATCTTGGCTTGGGCTATCGCGGCGCTTTGCTCGATGGAGCTTGAACAGAATTCAGACCGGTTTCACGCGGATTCATCGGTTCGCCGCTATCTCAGAAAGATTACAGGTAAAACAGCTCTACTCTTCGCCTTGGCCGGGCATATCGGAGCCGCCGAGGCTAAAGCCCCGTCGGCTATTGTGAGCCGCTTGCGACGCGCCGGCTATGATATCGGTATGGCTTTCCAGATTGTGGATGATGTTTTGGATTACGAAGGTGATGCGTGCGAAATAGGAAAACCCGTTGGCGGCGATGTCGCCGCCGGGCTTGTCACCCTGCCCCTAATCTTCGCGTTAGAGGCGGATACGGATGGGGCGCTTGCCGCGGCTATCGCTCCCGGCGCTTTTGAGCGCGGCGATCCTAAACGCATTGTCGCCCTCGTCAAGGAAAGAGGGGGGACGGAAAGCGCCGGCCGCCACGCTCTTATCTATACGGAGCGCGCCAGACGTGAATTATCGGCGCTCCCAAAAAGCGAGCACCGTGATTTATTGTTCGCGCTCACCGAAAGGTTGTTAGTCCGTCGATATTAACGAAAGCGTTTGGGCCTGGCCCTTATCATCTGGCGAAACGCGCTATATCAGGCCTTTCCCTGTCTCAGTAAGCTCGCCGCCTCTTCGCCAGTCTGACAGCTCAACAGTCTTTCTCGTAGTTTATCGTCTTTAAGCAAGGCGCTTATCGCGGCTAAGAATTGTATATGAGGCCCTGACGTTTTTTTAGGAGAAACTACAAGAATAAAGATCTTGGATGGTTCCCCGTCCATAGATTCAAAATCGATACCCTCTTTTTTCAATCCTATGGCTACCGCTAAACCGCGAGCGCCATCGCTCTTTCCGTGCGGCAAAGCCACGCCATGCTGCATTCCGGTACTCATGGTTTTTTCGCGCTGAAGCACATCGGCAAGAGCTATTTCAACGTCATATAATTTTCCTGTCTTGTCTAAAAGCGCTACCAATTCCTCAATAACGCCCTTTTTCGTATCAGCCTTAAGTTGGGTTATGATTCGAGCGGGATCGATGGTTTTTAGCACATCCTTGTCAGTTCCCCCATCGGCATCCAATAGCTCTTTGCGCAGCGAAGCCGGATCGGAAGATGATTTTAATCTCTCCATGGCTTCATGAAGCTTTACGATAACCTCATAGACAGCCGTTTTCGCGAAATAGGCCCGCTCATGAGCCGTAACGACGGTGACCCTTTTTTCGTCTTCCGTAATGGATAGGGAAATATCGTCCTTGCGCGCCTGCGACAAGCCAGCATCGATATTCATCATCTGAACATAGAAGCCTTCGGATTTAAGATCCTTCAACAAGCTGTCCACCACCAAGTCGGCGATTTCATCGGAAGGAAAATCCCAAACAAGGGTAGCGCTGTCAGCTCCCTTGGACGGGCCTCTAGTGCCTGTCCCAGGCAGTTTTAATACCATGTTCAATAAGGGCGGTGACAGAACGGCCGTAATGAGCGTCATCAATACGCTTATGCTGAATAAGCTATTATCCAAAATCCCGGCGGTAAGGCCGATACCCGCGATGATCAAAACTACCTCGCCGCGCGGCACCATGCCTATGCCGATGCGTATAGCGCCTTTAGCGTTAAAGCCAAGGGCTAAGGCGGGGCCGCCGCAGCCAAGCACCTTAGCGATGATGGCGGCAACCGTATACATTAAGCCAAAGAGTATAATCGATGAGGACGCGAGTTCCTTAAGATTGACCATCATGCCCATAACCGCGAAAAACAGGGGTACGAAGAATTCGTACAGTCCCCTAATTCGTTCTTGGATAACCGCCGCTATATCGGTTTTTGACAGGGATAAGCCAGCGACATAAGCGCCAATTATCATAGCCAAGCCCTGCCGCTCAAAAAGTCCGGCTAAAAGTAGCGCGAGCCCAAGGCCAAGTATGGAAAAGTCATAGCTATGCTTGAACAGTTTTAGGAAAGCCGCGATACGCTTCGCGAAGATTAAACCTAAGGCGGTGAAGCCTAGCCAGATACCGAAGGCTTTTACGGCGATGGTTATAATTTTCGCGCTATTAAGGCTTTCACCTGTTCCATGTCCGGACAAGACCGCCACTATGCCAAGCACGACAGCCAGAAAAATAATACCCAGGACATCATCAAAGACGGCCGCGGCTAAAACCGTAACGCCTTCCGGCGAGTCCATTTTTTTATGATCCGATAAAATGCGGGCCGTAATACCAACAGACGTTGGGGTGGCCAGTATACCCATAAAGAGACAGCGCGGATCTAGAAACGGCGCCTTAAGTATAGCCATGCCTATAACGTCACCCGCTAAGAAGGTAAAGAGAACTCCACCAATGCCAATAACTCCGCCGGCTATAGAGTATCGCAGGAATAAGGCAAGATCGGTTTCTAGGCCGGACGCGAAGAGCAATATGATCGAAGCGACAGTAGCGAAGCCGTATAATTCCGGACTAACGGCTAAACCTTCACCAAGTGGAAAAAACCCTTGAGGGAAGCCTGGCAGCGAAATGCCGCCCAAGGCGTATGGGCCGATAATTATTCCCGCAAGAAGCTCTCCTAATACCTGGGGGACTCTTATTTTTTTTACTAGTCTTCCAGCGAAACGGACAACAAAAACTATGATTCCAATCTGCAACACAAGCGTTGACATCGTTTCAGTGATGGACGCTGATTCCTCCGCGTGGAGGGAGCCGGCCGAACCAAAAAAAACAAAAAGCGTTAGCGCGATCTTGCCGAAGCCACTCATTAGGAAACCCTCCAGGCCGTTTGAATATCTTAGAATATCTATGAATATATTAGCATATTATACAATACAGTCAATCGCTTTGCATGGTATTAGTGGCTTGCCTTTACCAAAAACGTAGAGGGTCGCGACTTCTCTCGCTTTAGCTTCTCCTTGTTTTTAGCCTATTACGCGCTGAAGCGGGTATATGAAAAGAAGCTCTAATAAGCCGCGTAAAGGAAAAAATCGTCTTACCAAACGCTTGTCCCGTATGGTAAGACGATTCAATTAGATAACGTGGGATACTAATTTTGGCTTGTTGCGCCGCGCTTTTTTTCTGATTTCCTCATAAACAAAAAAGAGGGGAAGATAGTCAACAAGCCACAAACCCTTACTATTGCCACAAGACCGTAAGCTTTTCCCAAGACACCAAGGATCGGCATAATGCCAATGGCGCTCAGGTTCAGAAGAAGAGAGAATACCGATAACAAGCTTGCTCGGCATTCATTGGAAGAGGCATGCTGTAGCCTAGTCTCGAAAATTACTGTCAGAGCCGCCATCATTAGATAATACGCTAGGTAGAGAGGCGTTCCCCATAAACCTGGCAAGACGCTGGAAAGTAACAAAACGGAACCAGAGAACGTTAACGCGATAGTCATACGCCAACCGCGCCCCTGGCCAATATAAGGGGATAAAAGCTCCGCGAGTAGAGATCCAAGCACGTCTCCACCAAAACGCAGCGCACCCCAAACGCCAACCCAGACGAGGGGTAGGCCAAAACGTTCCATAGCCCATAAGCCGTCATACTCGTCAAGGATTCAATAGGCCGCCGCCGCCATACAGGCGGCAGAAATAAAACCCAGCGTACCGGTCGTTAGCAGGCTATCGCGTAACTTGACCGCGTAAGCTTTACTAACTGCTGCCAATTCTGTTGAAGCCTGACAATCAAGCCTATACCACTAGATGCCTAGCGAACCAGCCCGCCCCGGGTTGTCCTTTCACTTTCAGCTTCCCCGCCCTGAAATCGATCACTGGCGGATTCTGGTACTCCCCCTGCCACACCTGCCGCATCCA